>JANMVC010000136.1:0-5483 GCA_031392315.1 Pyrinomonadaceae bacterium
AACGCATGCGCGCCCGGCCATTCGGGCGTGGGCGCAATCATCCACAGCAAATCAAGCAGACGCATCAACAGAATTAGCGCCGCTACCAGCACGAGCTTGCCGGCGTTGCGTTTCAGCGAACGCGACAGCAGGAACAAAAACGGAAATGCAAAATGCAGCACGATTACAGTGACAGCAATTACGCCCCACCCGCCTTTGGTCCGCGGCAGATACCAGCGAATCTCTTCCGGCAGATTTGCCGACCAGATAATCAAAAACTGCGAAAACGCGAAATACGACCAGAGCATCACGAGCGCCAGCAGCAGTTTGCCGAGATCATGAAAGTGTAACTGCGCCACGATGTGGTTCATTGGCTCATGCTTCGCGAGTGAAGCCATCACGGCAATCGTGAAGGCCAGCGCGCTCAAGGCCCACGAAGCGACGAAAATGAATCCGTAGATCGTGGAATACCATTCCGGGTCGAGCGACATAAACCAATCGATCGAAGCGCCCGTGACGGTGAACACAAACAGCACAAAGCCCGGCCCGCTCAACGTCTGCATTCGCTTATTGAACTGTCGGTCGGCGGTCGAGTCTTGCAACTTCGACCAGCGGTTCAAGAAGAACGCCAGCAAAAACCAGATCGCGAAATAGACCGCCGCGCGAATGCTGAAGAACGGCAGGTTTAAGTACTTCGACTTCAGCACCAGCGCCGGATGTTGAGCAACGTGTTCAGGGTGTGTCCAGCTATAAAGCGAATGGGCGCCGAGCACGATGGGAATAAACAGAATCGCCACCAGCGGCAGCGTCCGTGTCGAGGCTTCCAGCACGCGACGAATCACAAATCCCCAGCCCCCGCCGGTCAGGTGCTGCAACATCAGCAGCGCCAGCGAACCGATTGCGATGCCGGCCCAAAAACTGAATGCAAAAAGATACGAATGGAAAAACTGCGCGTGATCCAGGAAATAGCCGACGACCAGGAGCACTGTAAACACAATCCCGACAATCAGCGCCTGGCGCTGAAATCTCGCGATGCTTGCTGGTGGTGCGTAAGACGCCATCAGTGTGCTGGCCCTCCACTGTGTGCGGCTGGTGACGCAGCCGGCGCCGCCGGGGCCGCCGGAGCCGCCGGAGATTGACCCGCGGGCGTTTCCTGCTTTTGCTGGCTCAACTGCAACGCGCGCACGTAAGCGATGATTGCCCAGCGATCCTCGGCGGGAATCTGCGCTGCGTAACTCGGCATCACGCCCCAGCCATTGGTGATTGCGTCGAAGAAGTGGCCCACAGGCGCCTGCCGCAATCGTTCGTCGTTAAACGAAGCCGCGCGGCGGAAACCACGCCGGACTATCATGCCGTCGCCGTTGCCGGTCGGCCCGTGGCAAGCGGAACAAAAAATCTCATAACGCTCTTTGCCGCGCGTAACGATTTCTTTCGTTATCGTCAGCGGAAAAACTTCCACATCATCGGGATAAGCCGCGGCGCCCGCGAGCGTTGTTGACGTCCCGCCAGCATTCGCGGTCGTCGGCGCGCCGGGGGATCCACTTCCTCTGCCGGCCTTCTTTCCAGTGAAAAATTCCGTATCAGTCATCAGATATCCGCGCGCGACAGTTCCCTCCACCGGCTTTCGCGATGACAAGCCATCTGAATAAAACGTCGTCGTGCGATACGGCTTCATCTTCGGCTGATCCTGCATATCCCTGCGGCAAGCCGCTGTGAGCAGAAGGCAGAAGGCAGAAAGCAGAAGGCAGAGCGCTGCGCGTGATCCTTTGTCTGCTGCGCCTAACTCCCGATTTCTTTGAACTTTTTCTTTCATCTGCCTTCTGCCTTCTGCTTTCTCGGTTCAGACTTCGACGTCGGTCACATCCCGCGCTCCCAGCGTTCTCATAAACTGCATCGCTTCGCCGTGCTGAAACTTCGGATCGTTTGCCTCGATCACCAGAAAAAACCGATCGCGCGTGGCCAGCGCAAAATTCGGATTATTGAAAACCGGATGGTAAGGCTGCGGCAGCTTGTTTAGCACCAGCATGCCTAACACCGCCGCCGTCGCCGCGGCCAGCACTGTGCATTCGAAAGTGATCGGAATAAATGCCGGCCAACTATTCAAAGGCTTCCCGCCAACATTGAGTGGGTAGTTGATCACCGCAACCCAATACTGCATCAGGAAGCCGCCGAGCCCGCCAAGAATTCCGCCAATCAAAACAATCAACGGCAGCGTGGTGTGCTTGAAACCAATCGCCTCATCGAGTTCTTCAATCGGATACGGCGAATAACCGTTGATGCGCCGGTAGCCTGCTTCATAACTGCGTCGGGCCGCGCCGACGAGCGCCGTCGGGTTATCAAACTCGGCCATGATCCCGTAGAGCGCAGGCACACCTCGCCGCCGGCCATGCCTCGGCTGCGCGGCCTCATGATGGAACGGCTCCGGGTCCTCCAGATCGTGTTCCCAGGGCTCTTCTGGTTTTTCGTCTTCAGCCATTTCCCTTGTAACGCAAACTGTTAGTTTGCGTCTTCCGAATTACCTCAATCAAACTTCTGTCGAAACTGACCGCAAACTAACAGTTTGCGTTACATTATTCTTCAACTTCCGCTTCCGGCAGAATCGTACGCATCTCAAAAATCGAAATCATCGGCAGGAAGCGAATAAACAGAAACAGCAGCGTAAAGAAGAATCCGATCGTGCCGATAAACATCGTCCAGTCCCACATCGACGGTTGATACTGCGCCCACGACGAAGGCAAAAAGTCTCGATGCAGGCTGGTCACCACAATCACAAATCGCTCGAGCCACATCCCAATGCTTACCACGAACGAAAGCAACCACAGCGCCAGCAGGTTGGAACGCACGCGCTTGAACCAAAGAAACTGCGGCGCCACGATGTTGCAGACGATCAGCGCCCAGTAGTATTCGGCGTAAGGTCCGTGCATGCGGTTCCAAATCATGAAGCGCTCGAATCGATTGCCGCTGTACCAACCAAAGAAGGCCTCCATCACGTAGCCGTAGCCGACGATCAAACCCGTCGCGAGCATCACCTTCGCCATGTTGTGCATGTGGCGCATCGTGATGAACCCCTGGAGGCCATAAAGTCTTCGCAAGGGAATCGTCAGCAATAGGACCATGGCGAAGCCGGCATAGATCGCGCCGGCCACGAAATACGGCGGAAAGATCGTCGCGTGCCAGCCGGGAAGAACACCGACAGCAAAGTCGAAACTAACGATGGTGTGCACCGAAAGCACGAGCGGCGTCGCCAGGCCAGCCAAAAGCAAGTAGGCCATCTCATAGCGATGCCAGTGGCGCGCGGATCCGCGCCAACCCATTGCCAGGAGGCCGTAAAGAATTTGCCAGGGCTTGCTCTTGGCGCGGTCGCGCAGCGTGGCGAAGTCGGGAATCAGGCCGACAAACCAGAACATCGCCGAGACAGTTGCGTAAGTGGAAACGGCAAACACGTCCCACATCAAAGGGCTGCGAAACTGCGGCCAGATACCCATCGTGTTGGGATAAGGAAACAGCCAGTAGGCGAGCCATGGACGGCCCAGATGCATGATCGGATACATTCCCGCCTGGGCCACGGCGAAGAGCGTCATCGCTTCCGCGAAACGGTTGATGGATGTGCGCCACTGTTGCCGCAGCAATAGCAAGATCGCCGAGATCAAGGTGCCTGCGTGGCCGATACCGATCCACCAGACGAAGTTGAGGATGTCCATTCCCCAGGCGACGGGAATGTTGATGCCCCAAAGTCCGATGCCCACGAAGAGCAGTTGGGTGATCGTCAGCAGCAGCAGCTGAAACAGGATGAACGAGATGGCAAAACCGGCGAACCACCAGATCGGAGTTTTCCGTTTCAGGACGATCGAACTGATCTTGTCGGTCACCGAAGCAAACGTTAACCCCGGTGCGACTACCGGCGTCGTCGTGTGCTGCGGACCTTCGATGTATGGTTCGTCTGCCATTGTCTTGTCAGAACCGCCTGCGGTGGCGGGCGGGCCCGGACTACTACTTAATCTCCGGATTTGGGTTACGCAGCGCCGACAGATAGCTCGTGCGCGGCTTGGTATTCAAATCCGCGAGCAGTCCGTAGTTCCTCTGCTCGGCTTTCAACTTCGAAACTTTGCTGTTGGGATCGTTTACGTCGCCAAACACGATTGCCTCGGTTGGGCACACCGCCTGACAGGCCGTAACAATCTCGCCATCGCGCACTTTGCGTCCCTCCAGCTCCGACTGAATCTTCGCGCCCTGAATCCGCTGCACGCAGTAAGTGCACTTCTCCATCACGCCGCGGCTGCGCACCGACACATCCGGGTTGCGCATCAATTGGTAAGTCGGCGTTTCCCAATCCTGGTAAAGCAGGAAATTGAAGCGACGCACCTTGTAGGGGCAGTTGTTCGAACAATACTTTGTGCCCACGCAGCGGTTGTAGACCATGTCGTTCAAGCCTTCGGCGCTGTGGACGGTGGCATGGACCGGACAGACGGGCTCGCACGGCGCGTTCTCGCAATGCATGCAGGGCACGGGCATGAAATTCGTTGATTCGGGATTCGAGGGGTCGTCGCCTTTGAAATAAGTGTCGAGACGAATCCAGTGCATCTCGCGGCTGCGCACCACCTGCTCTTTGCCGACGACGGGAATGTTGTTTTCCGACTGGCAGGCGATCGTACACGCATTGCACCCGACGCAGTTGTTCAGGTCTATCGCCATGCCCCAGGCGTATCCCATGCCCTGCTCTTTGTAGTCATAAAGCTTCGGATCGTAGAGCGTCTCGTCTTCCTTGGGCACGTGGGTTTCGTAGTGGCCGGCGCCGTGATGCAGATACTCTTCGAGCGTTTGCGAACGCAGGATGTCGCGGTCTTCTTTGCTGAAGTCGCGGTCTTCCAGGTTGAAGTGGAGCTGGGTAACTGCGAGCAAGTGTTGCTCGGCGCCCTTTTCTACTTGAACGCCGGCGGCGGACCAGGGCGAATCAGCAGTGCGAATCTCGTAGGCGCTAAAACCGTGATCATTTCCAACTCGCCCCGCGCGACGACGGCCATAACCCAGGTGCAACGTGATCACGCCATCCGGATGGCCGGGCGTGATCCAGGTGGGCACGGCTTCGCTAATCGTTTTTCCCGCATGGGTGATCTTGAGCGTGTCGACATGGATGTCGCCGCCCTTTTGGCCAATTGTTTTAGTGATTCCGAGCTGCTTCGCGGTGTTTGGACTAATCAGCGCGGCATTGTCCCAGGTGATTTTCGTCAACGGCTTCGGCAATTCCTGCAACCAGCCGTTGTTGGCAAAACGGCCGTCGTAGATTGTGGGATCGGTGCGGAACACGATCTCGAAACCACCGGAGCCCGTTGGCCACGCCATGCCCATGAACCGCATCCGTTCCGCGACCGACTCCGGTTCCCGCCCGCGGACGAACCCGCGGGCGTCGGCCCCGCCGGTCGCCAGCCCGTAAGGGCACAGCAGCCACCGCTCGGCGTACCGGCTGAGGAACGGCAGCCGGTACGAGTACGACGCGGAGACGTACC
>JANMVC010000157.1:0-8321 GCA_031392315.1 Pyrinomonadaceae bacterium
GCCGCGACGAATGGTTGCGCGTGGCCCACACCGTCATAAGTTTGGGCCGACTGGCCGAGCGAAATCTAATCTCGGAAGAGGAACGATCGGGATTGTCCGAAGCCTATATTTTTCTGCGCACGCTTGAGCATCGTTTGCAGATGGAACATGGACTGCAAACTCACACGGTGCCGCAAGCTGAGCCGCAGCGGGCACTCGTCGCGCGACGCATGGGCTTCGCCGGTTCGACGCCGAATGGCGGGCTGGTGGAATTCGAAAACGCTCTGGCGGCAAACGTAACTGCCGTGCGGAAGGCCTACGATCGCGTCTTTGCCAATGCCAAAGACGACAAAAGTGAACTTCGTTCAGCGGGCCTGCAGCAGGCTGATGCTGCCCGAGATGAGCCGGCGAGCCGTGAGTTTCGTGTCCAGGGTAAGGCTGTCCAAAGTTTTACTTCGCATCTTCGTCAATTCGAACCTGACGAAGTTGCGCCCACCCACGAACTGGTGAAGCGGCTATTTGACGACGCGGTGGGCCGGTCTCCAAATCCCCAGCGCACGAAAATGATGACCAACCGCGTGGCCGCGTCGCTGCAAAAATCCGAGAGCCCGATTGAGTTTTCGGAAAAGAGCCTGGCCAGCCTCTTCCAACTCTGCGGATCTTCAGAGTTGCTGGGTGAAATGGTGGCCGGTAACCCCAGCCTGGTTTCTGCGCTCGCCTCCGACGAAACCCAATTCAAGCGCCGGGATTACCGCGCCTTGCTCCGTGCGTGTGTTGACCCGGAAAAAAACTTTCCCGCGGAAATCTCAGCGTTGCGCCGGGAGTGGTCAAAATTGCTGATCGAGATTGGCGCGCGAGACGCGGCGGGAGAGATTTCGCTGGCGCAGTCGAACCATCTGCAAACTGAACTGGCGGTGGCCAGCATCAACGTTGCCTACCTGATCGCTCGGCGTGAAATCGTCCGGCGCTATGGCCGCTTGGACGGCGGCCCGCGCATTAGCGTTCTCGCCCTGGGCCGTCTGGCTAGCGGCGGCGTGGACTACGGATCGGATCTCGACGTCATTCTTGTTTACGATGCGCTCGTTTCGTCTCCCATCGGCTCGCTGGCGCCGGATGAGGCCTACGCTCGGCTCGGCGAATTAATGTTGGCCGCGCTGTCGAGCGTGACGCGCGATGGGTATTTGTATCGAGTCGACCTGAGGCTGCGGCCCGACGGCAAGAATGGTCCACTGGTGATTAGCTCGGAGGCTTTGCTGGATTACGTGAGACAGCGCAGCGCGGTCTGGGAATGGCTGGCCTATGTGAAACTACGCGCCGTAGCCGGCGATCTGGAGTTGGGCCGAATGATCGAAACTCACGCGCGCCATGCGATTCATGAGCAGGCCAGAAAAGTAACTGATGATGAGTTGGCTGAAGAAACACGGCGGATGCGTGAGCGCCTGGAACTGGAGAAGGGCAAGCGCGGCCGCCAGAAGGGCATTGACATCAAGTATGCGCGCGGCGGGATGCTCGACGTCTACTTTGCCGCCCGCTACCTTCAGCTTCGCGACGACGTGGCTGACGAAGGCGAGGACCGTTCGACGCGCGCCACGCTCGAGCGCCTCGAAGCCAATGGCTCGTTAGACGCTGCCGACTATGAGGCGCTGGCACGCGGTTATGAACTGCTGCGTGCAGCGGATCATTACCAGAGGCTTATTGTCGGCAAGGTTGCGACTTTACCTTCGACCGATCATCCCTCGTTCAATGAGATCGCGCGGCAGCTCGGGTTTGCAACGGCGGCGGAATTCAGTGGGAAGTTGAGCGAGCGGATGCGCGCGATCCGCGAGGCTTACGATCGAATTACGACTGCAGATCAAGTCTGAGTCTCGATTGGCCGCGACTCGTGCCAGCAGCGCGTGCACCACTGATGCAATGCTTCGCGCTCCGCTGGTTCATAGTCGGCCGAACCAGGCAAGCGTTTGACGACCTCGCGTTCGTCATCGTTCAGGTCATGCCAGTTGCGCAACACGCCCTCGTAACACTTGGGACATTTTTGGTTCATGATCATTAGCTCGTCGCGGAATTGTGTGTTTACCTGCCGCCCTCAATCGTGTAAGTTATCTTTAGCTCGGTTTGGTAGCAACCATACGGATGTTTGCAACGTAAACCAGCAGTCGGGCATCGGTAGTATCGATAGTCTAGAACACGCGGCAGGCAAAAAGGGACGGTAAATGTTTCGGATTAAAGCTTCGTATACAGGTCAGTTGGAACTGAAAACCACTTTGGAACGCGCGCGCGAATTCTTTGGCGAGATGCGCAACTTCGCTGACTTGATGCCAGGCATCGAGGGGATTCGCAAAGAGGCCGGCGGGATCATGCGTTGGGCCGTGCGCGCTGACGTGCCGGTGATTGGCGCGGTACACGCGAGCTTTGCAGTCACCAAAACAGAAGATGGTCCGGAACGATTGGAATGGTCGCCGGCGCGCTCGGAAATGAAAAACTACCTTCGCTACGCCGCCGCGTTTGAAGAGCGCGGGCAAAAAGTTTTGATAAAGATTGCGCAGCACGTTGAGCTTCGCCGTCCACACGCCAAAGATTTACACCGCCTCGCGGCGCTGGTTGGGGAAGGCGCGATCAGCTCAGAGATGCAGAAGCGCGTGGGCGAGATGATTCGCACTTTCCTGGAACGCGCACGCGTGCAACTCGAAGGCGAGACAGCCTTGGAGCAAGAGGCGGAAGCATTTTGAGTTCCGTAGGAACGTAATGTTTATAGTCTGAGACTCTCGAAGAAGCCTTTGGCTCTGGGTAGAAACGAAAAGGTCGTTTCTACCCAGAGCCTTTTTAGTTAAGACTCGCAGTAACCATAAACATTTGGCTCCTAACGGAGCCGGAGAGTGCGATTCTGGAATGGACGTTATTTTGATCGGCCATGCCCGTAGCTGATCATATTCGCAAACATGCGATATCCGCCTGGCACCCCAGCGCGCAATTGCCGGTACCAGACCATGCTGGTGTAAATGTAGTTTCCCTTGCCATATTGCGCCGCGAGCAATCCGCCCGTTAGCGGCGTCTCTCCAGGATCGTTCGTTGAGAAGATAGCGCTGTAGTGCGAGTCCCAGGTCTTTGGATAGTAAAGCCCGCGCTCCTGAATCCAGCCACTGAAATCCGCCGGCCCGATACGGTTCGGATAATTAAGTAGCGGATGACTCGGCTGGATAAACTTGATGGGCGCGGTCTCCAACGTCACGCGTTCACCTCCCAACGTGATCGGATAGGGCGCGAGCTGCGGCCGGTTCTTCTTCGGATCCGGATTCCATTCGTCATTCTTGTGATAGAAAACTACGAGGGTTCCACCCGCATTAACAAACTCCAACAGACGTGAATTCGCGGCAATCAATTCCGGATGCGCTTCGTAGCCGCGATTGTCGATGATGATCGTTTGATAGGCGCTGAGGTCGCCTTTCTGCGCGTCCTCGATGGTCAATTGTTTGGCGGTAACCCCCAAAGCCGCAAGCGACTTCGCCAGCGTGTCGTCAAAGCTGGGGAAAAATCCCACGCGCAGATTTGGCGCAACGCGCGCATCGCTGTAAATCATCCTGATCGGACGTTCGGTCACTCTTGCCGCCGACGCTTCCGCCTCGACCGAAAGGGACAACACCTCCGCGCCCGTTCCTCCCGCTCGTCGCCGCGCGGTTGCCTCGCTCGATGGCATTGCATTCGACTTTAGGGTTACTTCCCGAGTTTCCAGCGGCGCGAGCGAAAGCTTGCTGCCGGTTTCAAAACGCCGCCGCTGCCGGTTGCCTATCGTCAGATTTCCTTTGAAGGGAGCATCGAGGTGGTTAACCAAAGTCACCTTGAAAGTGAGCGGTTGATGGCGAGTCGCCGCTGTCCAGACGTAGGGCGAAGGCGAGATGCTCTTGATTTCCACCGCGGGAGCGATGTCTCGTACCAGCTCTGATTTCAACGAAAACTTCGCGCCATCGATCTCCAGGTCAGCGATTGCTTCAAAGCGATTTGCCAAGCCCAGCCCATCGTAGAGATGTTCTTCACGGGGCACGGTGATCAGGGAGGTCTTCGGAGTGATTCGCTCCACCGTTGCAGTGGTCTCGGTGTCCGGCAGTAGTTGATCGGCCGCTTTTAATTCAGATTCCTGGCCCCAACCTTTGAAACGCAGCGCGTTCACCTGAACCGTTCTCAGGCTGGAGTTCATGATGCCCACCGCGAAGGTTGTAGCCACGCCGGGAACCAGCGCCGGCGCTGGAGAACTCAGCGACAGTGAAACTCCAGCCGCGACGCCAAGCGCTTTGTTGGCCCGGTCTTCCATTAGCCGCACTCGATGCGGTTCCAGTGCCGTTGGCTGTGACGCTTCGTGGCTGGCTCGCCAATCAATCAAGCTGGCGAGCACGCGGTCCGGTTGAACGACGAACTCCACTAACTGTCGACCGTCAATCTGCGGCGGCGCAAAATTGTCCCCGGCGGCGGCTGTATCATTTGTTTCTAAACCTGCCAGCGGGTTAGTTGCGCTTTCTGGCAGTGCTGGAGCGCCCTTGGCCTCGCGCGTGAGCCGGTAGCGAATCAATAGGATCTGCGTCCCTTCGATGCGCCGTGCGCGCAGCATCTCGGGAATCGACTTCGGCCATGGCCCTTGCGAAGCGTGTTGCTGTAGAGCGGCTAGCGCTTGTTCCGCGAAAGACGTTCCGCGAACTGGATCCACTTCGTTTGGATCGATAGCGAATATTTTTTCCGACGCTTGAGCCGGTTGATTTGCCCCTCCACCAAACGCCCTGACAAACAGTCGTTGTGCCTGCCAGGGATTTAGTTTAGTTAACTGCTCGGGAAAGTGCTTGGGATCGGCCGCGGCATCAAAAGCTTCGAGCAAAAGGCGGCCGGTCGCCTGATGATGTCCGTGGCCGCTGGTGGTGTCGTGGTTGGTGATGATTACGTCCGGGCGCAACTCGCGAATCTTCAAAACCATCCGCCGCAACGCTTCATCGTGTCCCCAGATCTTGGACGCCTCGTCCGCCGACTTCGAAAAGCCGAAGTCTTTCAGGCCGAGAAAAAACGGTTCAGACCCTTGAATTAGCGACGCCTTGATCGTCTCTTCGATGCGAATCACGCCCAGCTCTTCGTAAAGTTCGGGCCCCACGGCGTTCTGACCGCCTTCGCCGAACGTAGTGAAAAGACTGACGGTGTGCACACCGTATTTTCTTCTCAAAACTGTCAGCGTCGTGCCGTCTTCATCGTCGGGGTGCGCGGCGACGCACATCACCGTATGTGCGTTTGTGAGATCAAGCAGCGCCTGGTGGAGCTCGGCTTTGCTTACTGATAAAGAAGCTGGTTCAGTTGCGGGCAGCGGTGATTGGGCGCGCGTCGTTGGCGGGAGATGGACGGACAGCGAGAGCGCTAACGTTAAAAGCGACGCCAACACGGCGTTCTTCTTTCGCGCCTGATTGAGAAGCGCAGCAGGAATTTTGACTGGTTTACGTTTCATTTCGAGATATCTTTGCGGTTCAAGCGCGTGACTTTTCCAGCCTTGTCGCCACCAGCATGATTACACCAATCATCAGCATCAGCACCACGCCGTAAGCCGCCGCCGTCCCCAAATTAAACTCGCGCAACTCCGACGCAATCGCAATTGACACGGGCCGATTATTCGGGACGAACACCAACACCGACGCCACATATTCGCCCAGCGCAATTACAAAAGCCAGCAGGGTCCCTGCAACCGCTCCCGGCCAAACAAGTGGCAACGTGATACGCGTTAATCTTCGCCACCAGCGCGCGCCGAGACTGCTCGCTGCTTCTTCGAGCGCTGCGTCTAACTGTTCCATGCTGGCCTGCAAGGCGCGCACAACCAGCGGCATGAATCGCAGAAAGTAGATCACCGGCAGAATCCAAAACGTGCCGACGAGTATGAACGAACCCAGCAGCGGCGAAGGCTGACCGTAGGCTTCGGCAATTGAAACTGCGACCACTGTGCCGGGCAAGGCCCACGGCACGAGTATCAACCACGAAAGCACGCGTTTCGATTTGCGCCCGCCCTTGCGGGCCATCACTGCTGCCACACAGAAACTCCAAACCAACGCGGCGCCCGCCGCTATGGCCGACATCGACAGGCTGTTGACAAAAACTTCGCTGGCGCGCGAATCGGAAAAGATTTTTGCGTAATTCGCGACGGTGTAGGAAGGAGGCAACGTCTGTACTGTCCATTGGCCTTCGCTGGCAAAGCTGACCAGCACGAGCGTTGCCACCGGCAAAACGAGAACTGCAGAAAAGATTATTCCGCCGGCAATCGCCAGCGCCCGCGCACGGCCACCGGTGATCGCCTGGCGTTTTTTGGTCGCGCCCTTGAGTGCTGCCGCGGCAAACTTCCGCGTGCCTTCGTAACGCTGAAACACAATCAACGCGCTCAAAGAGATCAGCGCGAGGATTACAGTTTCCGTTACGGCAACGCCGGCATCGCCACGCTGCCGCGCCGTGTAAATTTCCAAAGTGAGTACGCGCACGCTGCCGCCAAAGAGCAGCGGCGCGCTGAACGAAGCCATCGAAGTCATAAACGTGAGCAACGCTGCGGCAATCAGCGACGGTGTAAGTTGCGGCAGCACCACGCGCGTCAGCACACGCAGTCGTCCCGCTCCCAAACTTTGCGCCACCTCGGCGAGCGAGGCATCGATGCGGCGGAGGCCCGCGCCAGTCAGCATGTAAAAGAACGGGTACATCGTGTAGGTGTGAAAAAACAGCAGCGCGGACCAACCGCGCAAAGACCAGGGTGAGTTTGCGAGTCCGAAAATTGATTGTACGAAGCGTGCAAGTATGCCCGACTCGCCAAAGAGAAAAATAAAGGCCACGGTGCCGACCAGCGGCGGGAGCACTAATGGCAATGCAGCCAGAGTTGCAAACAAACGGCGTGCGGGGAAAGCGTAACGCTCGAACAGGAAGGCGAGGGAAACGCCGACCGCGGCGCAAAACACAACGGTGAGAATCGAGACGCCCAAACTGGCAAGGATGGATTCGAGAACGATGTTTTGCGACAGCACCTGGCGGTAGTTTGCCAGCGACCAGCCGGCGTCTGTTTGCAGAGAAGCGATTACGACGTTGAGGTTCGGATAGATAACGCCGTAGAGCAGCACGACGCCGACTGCGAGCCAGAGCAGGATGCGGGGAGAAGGGGCGACGCGGCGACGCGGCGGCGTGAACTGAGAGCGTGGCAAGTCGTGCATAGTGTGTCGCCGCTTCCGCAGCATCTCAGGTGCATAGAGTACAAGCTTTAGCTTGCGTGCTTGTGTGTACGGGCGGCGGCAACCTGAAGGTTGTACTCTATGCGCCTGTAGGTCGCGCGGTTAGGGGTGCACACTCTATTCATTCCTGAGAAGCGAAATTCGATCTGATGGCAAAATCACTGTGCAGTGATCCCCGGCAGCAAGCCCATCAGCCTCAAGCGTGAGCGCTTCTACCGCCAGGCCATTGGCATCGAGCTTGATGCTTGAGGTTGCGCCGGCAAAGTTGATTTCGCGCACCTCGGCTGCAAATGCATTTTCCCGGTCGTCGTTTCCAGTTCCAATCACGACATGCTCGGGACGGATGGCCAGCATGCAAGGCTGATTGAGTGGCGCAAGGTCGTCCGCACCAACCGGAATTCGGATTGTGTGGCCGCCGTCGAGCGTCTTGAACTCGCCGACATCCGACTTGCTGTTACTCAAACGCATCGCGCGGATCAAGTTGTTTCGTCCCAGGAAGCGGGCAACTGACAGCAGTGCGGGTCGCTCATACAACTCGCGCGGCCGACCGGTTTGCAAAATGCGCCCGCCGCCCATCACGCTGATACGATCGCAAAGCGCAAACGCTTCTTCCTGATCATGGGTCACGTAAACTGCTGTTAGCCCGAGCCGGGCGACGAGTTCGCGCAGTTCACCGCGAGTGGCTTCGCGCAAAGTGACGTCAAGATTCGAAAGTGGCTCGTCGAAGAGCAGCAGAGCGGGCTCGATAGCAATGGCGCGGGCAATGGCCACGCGCTGCTGCTGGCCGCCGGAGAGTTCGTCGACACGACGCTTGTCGTAACCCGGCAGTTGCACCAGATCCAGTGCGCTGTTTACTCGTTCGCGGACTTCGGGATTTGGTTTGTGTCTGGCGCGCAGTCCGAAGGCGATGTTTTCGAAAACATTCAGATGAGGGAAGAGCGCATAGTTTTGGAAGACCATGCCGAAACCGCGCCGCTCGGCCGGGAGGTTGGTGATGTCCGCTTCGTCAAATTCAATGCTGCCCTCGTCCGGTTTCTCGAGACCGGCAATCATCCGGAGCGTCGTGGTCTTGCCGCAGCCGGAGGGACCGAGCAGACCGAAGAATTCACCGCGCTCGACATCGAG
>JANMVC010000258.1:0-2316 GCA_031392315.1 Pyrinomonadaceae bacterium
CATGCTGGCGCAAATGGCTTACCAAGCCTGCCCGGTGGTGGAAGGCTCGCACACCAACGTCAACTATGGCTTCAATCGGCTCAGATTCATTGCGCCGGTGCGAGCGGGTGCGCGCATCCGCGCTCGCTTTACGCTGAAAAGTTTTGAAGTCAAAAACGACCGGCGCTGGCAGTCGATCCATGACGTCGTCGTCGAGATTGAAGGCGAGGCAAAACCGGCACTGGCTGCGGAGTGGATTGGCGCAGGGTTCTTGGACCCCCCGCGTTAGGAATTGTAGCGATGTGCAACTCATCACTGTGAACCCGGCGTAAAATCAAAGTTCCGAATGAAGACAACACTTTTTCTACACACTCGTTAGGCCTCAGACACACCCACCACGCGGCTCGGGAAGGCCTTGCGGAGGTTCGCATCCGCCGAAACCAGCTTTACGTCCAGGTGCTCTGCAAGCGCAACGTACTCGCAGTCGTAGGCCGAGCATCCGCTGTCTTTGGCCAAGCGCAGAACCGCCATTGCCGGTACATCGTACTCATTGGCGAAAAGCAGGGCCTCGGCGCGTCGATGAATCGTCACCGCTTCCTCGTATGAGAGTAGTTCTTGCCGCATGTAGGTCGCCAGCACATTCCGAAACTCGCTTCGCCATAGGCGCGGCGCCGCCCAGTCAGAATCGCGGAACAACAAGTCCTCGGCCGCCTCGCTGTAGCTGCCAGGCAGATAGAGGTACGCAACCACGTTCACATCTGCAACGATCACGCCCGCCCCGCGCGCTTGAAGCGGTCAATGTCCTTGGGCTTGAACGCGCCGCGCTTCAAGGTGAGTCGCACTTCTCGGGCTCTTGCGACATGCTCCAATGCTGTCGTCTTCCTCGGCAGCAGCATCGTTTCCAAGCACGCGATCGCTTCACTGTTCAGGCTCCGCCTGTTAGCCTCGGCGGAGGTCTTCAACTGCTCGTACACGTCGTCAGGAATGCCTTTCAATGTAATCGTGGTCGCCATGGTCAGCTTTCCGTTGCGAAGGCACCATTATGGTTTCATAATGCAATCCTATCAAGCCTAGCAACCCGCGCTGGGGCCTAACCCGTTGGCGCGATACGTTCAATTTCATCTGCTGAAAGTCTTGCCGGCGCGGTGATGCCCGCCAGTTCTGCGCTCTCCGGCACGCCGAAGAACCGAATGCCGCGCACCGGCGCTTGCTTTGCCAAGCGAAGTTGGCCGCGCGTTAGCAGGAAACGTCCTTCCACAAAACCCGGGTCAATTCCGGGCGGAATTTTGCCCCGAACACGTTTTGCTTTAGCGTTCAGAAGCTCTGCCGCATCTTCGACGCCACGTTTGAGATTGTCTTGGTCCCAATGTTTAACCTCAATCACTACCACACCAGGCGGCCCAATCAAAACACCATCAATTTCATCAGAAGGGTGCTGGATACTGACGCTGTGATTAAGATTCGAGAGCAGAATCCAAGGGCCGGAAGCCACATTGGTCAGACGTGCCGTTAGACATTCGATGGCAATACGTTCACTTTCATTGACGCAAGGCGCGCAGGGAACATGTCGGAAGCTGGCCATGTTTATTCTAATCCTCGTAGGTTCAAAATTTCCGGCAGCCTCAGTGTGATGTTATTCGCATCCGCCAAGACTCGACGCCAGAAGCAGCACTGAGGCGTTATCGATGACTAACGCATCTTATTTCCCGGAGAGTTTTTTGTTGACACGTCAAATGAGTTATAGATATTTCGCCTCGCCCACTCAGGCGGCAGTCGCATTTATTACTGCGCCTGAAATCGGTGGAGGGTGATCGTGAGAAAGCTGAATGGCACATATGCCCAAGAACCCATCGTAAGGATTGTACCTGCGTCAAAGTGACTTGACTGTGCGCTAGCGCACATAGCGTGCCGAACGGGATAGGGGCGAGGACTTACAGAGACGCTATGCTGGAGGCAATCTGGATGAGGCTCTGGCTTAACTTCGAGTAAGCTGCGGTCGAATCCTACTGCGACAACTACTAGCGCAGTATTGCGCAATTGATTGCGCAGCGCTTGACGAGTCGCTGGCTCAGGAATAGATTTACGGCTCGCGAAAAGAGGCGCTTAGAATCCCTGTTCTCATAGGTCATCTCCTTCAGCAGCGCAGCCTATTTCCAGCGGCATTTCCGTATGGCAGGCATGCTACAGCGCAGTGGTCGCGCCGTTGTCGGACGACGAGTCGCTGGTTGGCGCGATGCATGACCTGGTCGACGCTACGTTCGTGTAACCCGAGCAACTCATAGTGGCTGAAGCCGAAGACGTCATCACCGATGTCGCGCGACACGCGACGGTCTACGC
>JANMVC010000519.1:0-4383 GCA_031392315.1 Pyrinomonadaceae bacterium
CGTACTCTCCCGCAGCGACGGCAATACGTCGAAAGGTATAAATCAATGAGAAAGATATTTTCTGTTCTGGTACTACTAACGTTTATGGCGCTTTTGGCGGCCCCGGTGGATGCAAGAACCTGCGGCAGGCTGCGGCACCGACACAGCAACACCACGCACACACACTCGAGCTGCGTGGGTGATGGCCATCGTCATGGGCGCAGTTTTTGGCAAAAGCACCGCGATAAACTCACCACTGCGGGAGGCGTTGGGGCCGGCGCAATCATCGGTGGTCTTGCGGGTGGCAAGAAAGGGGCAGCAATCGGAGCCCTGGCAGGTGGCGGCGGCGCGGCCGTTTACACTTATGGAATCCGCAAGCGACGTCCCAGCGCGCGCTATTGAGACGACTAAAGAGCTAGTGCGCGCCTGACTGGGCGCGCACTATTCAATCCCACTCCCCGTTTTCCTGCCATCCTGAGCGGCTATCGCCGTGTCAAACCCCTTAGAATAAGCAGTTTAACCCTGGGCAAAAACTTGTTTGCCACAGCAGTTCAAAATCTGTAGAATGCATACCTGTCCCCTTTCAGTGGGTGGGACATCTTCATGACCCTCCAGTTGGTTTCTATTAAAGCCCCGGCTTGGCACTCAGCGGACTTCCCGCACCAGCTTTCAGTTATCCCCCCGATATTAGGAGTCGAAACATGTTAGGTGACGCAAGATCACGCATTCTCATCGTTGACGATGAGCCAGAGATCACTTCGATCCTGCACGATCTGTTTGAAGACATGCACGACTGCGCCACCGCAGGCTCGGCTGAAGAAGCCATCGAGAAGCTTCAAGACAATTCGTACAATCTGGTGATCAGCGATATCACGATGCCGGGCATGAGCGGGCTAGAGTTGATTCCGCAAGTGAAGAGCATGTCGCCCAATACCGTGGTGGTGATGGTCAGCGGAATGCAGACGGTCGAGAGCGCGATCGATGCGCTCAGGCTTGGGGCCTTCGACTATGTGATGAAGCCGTTTGACTTGCGCCAGGTGGAAGCATCGGTCAAACGCGCGCTCAATCACCAGGATCTGATTCTGGCCAAGCAGCGTTATGAAGACCATCTGGAAGAATTGGTAGAACAACGGACAGCCGAACTCGATAATGCATTGAACTCACTGGAAGATGCTTATCGTTCAACCCTGCGCGCCCTGACGGCAGCGCTCGAAACTCGCGACCTGGAAACTCACGGACATTCTGAACGAGTAGTGACCTACAGCATGCGTCTGGGCCAGGAGTATGGACTCAACAGCGCGAAGATGAAGTCGCTTGAGTTCGGCTCACTGCTGCACGACATCGGCAAGATTGGGGTGCCGGATCTGATTCTGCGCAAGCCCGCGAAGCTCACCGACGAAGAATGGGTGCTCATGCGCGAGCATCCCGTTCACGGTCAACTGATCCTGCGCGGAATAGAATTTCTTGAAGGGGCCGCACTGGTGGTGGGCCAACATCACGAGAAGTGGGACGGTTCCGGCTATCCCCTGGGCCTCAGCGAGGAAGAGATCGATATCTGCGCGCGCATATTTTCAGTTGCGGATGCTTTTGACGCCATCACGAGCGATCGCGTCTATCGCAAAGGCAAGCCTTATGAGGCGGCAGCGAAGGAGATCGACGATTGGGCTGGCAAACAGTTTGACCCTGAAGTGGTAGCAGCTTTTCACCGCGTGCCGAAAGAGGACTGGGCGGAGTTGCACGCGCAGTCGCTGGTGAAGAAGAAGGATGAATTCGAAGTGCGCCGCATGGTGCGAATGCTTGAGTCGCAACTCGAATCTGTAGTTGCCTGAGAATCCTGTGATTGTAATCTGAAGTCCGACCGTGGGTGTCCCTCACGGTCGGGCTTTTGTTTTAAGGCTGCGTCGGTACGACGTAGCCACGTCTGGAACGTAAGTTCAAGCCAACCCGCCGCGATGCCACCTGGACGCGCCGATACTCACCCGTCGGCGCTGAGGCCAATGGCCGCTTCGGCCGGTAAGTGACAACGTATTCCGCTCCGATGTCCTGCGCCGCCTCGCGCGCCTGCGCCAGCATTTCGTCACTGGTCTTTGGCAGCATGATCTGTCCGCCAGTCTCTTCGGCCATCTCGGTCAGGAGTTGCTGGCTCTTTTTGACTTCCGCTTCGTACGCTTTTCGCTGACGCTTCATTGCCGGATCAAATCTGACGGCCACGCCAAACGATGGGCTGCGATTTTGCCCCGGCGGTTGGGTTGGATCCATGGTCCTGATCGGATCGGAAGATGTGGGAAGTTGCCCGCGCGATTTTAGCGTCGACTTATTCTTGTCCTGTCGTTGGCGCACGAATTCCGTGTAGCTAATGATGTGAACAGTCGCGCGCGTGTCGGCCAACTGCCGAATGGCCTGTGCTCGGCCAATCTTCCCGCCGGGGGTATCAACTCCGTCAGTGACGAAAATAACGTGACGGCTGCCTTCGGGACGCTCCTGCAACAGCTTCGCGGCAGCTGCCACGGCATCAGAGAATCGCGCGCGCTTACCCGACGAGAGCTTGGTTTTCAACACTCTGAAAATCGCTCTGCGATCGCTGGTCCACGGCTGCAGCAATTCAGGCGAGCTATTAAACTGCATCACTGCTATCGAGGGACCCTCGGATAAATGGCTGAGCAGCGCGACCGCAGCGTCACTGGTGAGACTGGTCTTTTTTGCGAGGCCTCCCAGCCCGCTCAATTCGCCGCCGGTATCAAGTACCAGGAGAACGTTCGCCGGAATGCGACGGACGCTTTTGATTTGTTGAGCAACTCCGTCCTCCAGCACCAGAATGTCGTCGGGCACGAGCGATGGATCGTAATGTCCAAACTGATCTTTCGCGATCACTTGCAGCCGCACCTCTTCGGTAAACACTCGTACAGGTTCTTCCTGAGGCGACGGTGTCGGACTGGCGACAGGCGATGCGGGTTGTGTCTGTGATTGCGCGGAAGCGGTCGTGACCAAAGCCAAAGCCAACAAAGCTGACTTAAGAAATCGTTGGGACAAAATTATGTGCCTCTTGGGACTGGAGTTTTGCGACGGGTTGGATGCCGCGCGTGTAGGGGCAGCGTTGCCTAAGTATTGCCAGAACCATTTCCGTGAGCGGGTGATAGGCTGCCGGCCTAAGAGTTCCACCCGCTGACGCAGGTGGTTCTGACAAATCAACCGGCGTCTTTGCGAGCTTGCGCCTGGACGGCCGTGATAGCGACAGCATCAACAATATCTTCAGCTTTACAACCGCGCGAGAGATCGTTGGCGGGTTTGTCGAGTCCCTGAAGTATCGGCCCGATTGCGGTAGCTCCGGCCAAACGCTCGGTGAGTTTGTAGGCGATATTGCCTGACTGAAGATCAGGGAAGATCAGCACGTTGGCCTGGCCGGCGACACCTGATCCCGGTGCCTTCGACTGCGCCACTGCAGCCACCAACGCGGCATCTGCCTGGAGTTCACCATCGATTTCAAGTTGCGGCGACCTGGCCTTCGCCGTGCGCGTTGCCTCCACCACTTTATCCACCAGCCGATGCTTAGCGCTGCCTTTCGTGGAAAACGAAAGCATCGCCACGCGCGGCTCGGCGCCCAATAGCGCGCGACAAGAGTCGGCGGAAGCAATCGCGATCTCTGCCAACTCAGCGGCAGTCGGCTCGATCACGACGCCACAGTCAGCATAGATTAGAGCGCCATTGTGTCCGAAACTTGGATCCTTCAAGGCCATGAGAAAAAAGCTGGACACGAGTTTGAAACCAGGACGTACGCCGATGCAGTGAAGTGCAGCGCGAACTGTGTGCGACGTCGTGTTCGTTGCGCCGGCCACTGATCCGTCGGCCTTGCCCAACTTCACCATGAGATTTCCGTAATAGAGTGGATCAGACATCAGCGTGTGAGCCTCGCCAGACATCAGGCCTTTCGCGCGGCGCATCTCGTGAAAGATCGAGACCATCTTCTCGAAGTCAGGTGCGTGCCGGTGGTCAATAACCTCGACGCCACCGAGATCCACTTGCTGCTGTTGCGCTATGTCGCGAATCGTCGCTTCATCGCCCAGCAGGGTTATCTGCGCCAGGCGATTGCGGGCGCAGATGCCTGCCGCTACGACCGTGCGCGGATCGTTTCCCTCGGGCAAGACGATGTGTTGGAGTTTGGCGCCAGCCCGCTGGCGGATGCGTTCGAGAATGTCCATAGTCTTGGATTCGGACGTCGGTTTTTACGAGAAGGGGAGTCTAGCGAAGTCGAGGGGAGAGAACAAGCCGGGCCGCGAAAAGTCTAGTTTCCAAGCCACTAATCAAAAGCTATCCACGAAACTAAGCACACTAAAGCTTGCTTCGTGAATCTTCGTGTATTTCGTGGATCGGATTTTAGTGCGGTCGTGATAACTTTAGCTGTCCCTG
>JANMVC010000336.1:0-2661 GCA_031392315.1 Pyrinomonadaceae bacterium
CGTTGCTCCGGCCGCCGGCGTTCAGGCTCAGTTCTTTGCCCAGGCCGATCCGCAGACCGATGCGGGAGCTTCGCAGTCTGGCACGCGCCACTTCTGCGTCACCGAAGATGGTGTCATGCGCGGTGCAGCCGCCGTGGCCCCTGTCGCTGACAGAGCTGCCTGCGATGCCTTGACTGCACTCGGCAACTAAGCCACAGCAAGGTTGTTTGAAATTAAGAGGGGATGGAGTGTCGCTCCATCCCCTTTTTCCTCAGGTGTTATTATGAACAAGAAAAACCAAAACGGCTTCTCACTAATCGAACTCTTAATCGTCGTGGCTATCATCGGCATCATCGCCGCGATTGCAATTCCTAATCTGCTCGCTTCGCGTCGCGCTGCCAACGAAGGTTCCGCGCAGTCGTCACTCCGCACCATCTACAGTTGTGAGATGACCTATCAGGCATCAACCGGCGCCGGCAATTACGGCACCATCGCCGCCCTGCGAGGCGATTTTCTGACGGATGAAGTTTTAGGCTCCGGCACCAAGGGCGGTTACAACTTCACCGTTCCGGAAATTATTGCCGCGGCCCCCGGAGTTCAACCTCAGTTCTACGCTCAGGCTGATCCGCAAACTGACGCGGGCGTTTCCCAGTCAGGCACTCGTCGTTTCTGCGTTGGCGAAAATGGTGTGCTGCGAGGCGCAGCCGGGGTCACGCCAGTGGCCACAAAAGCCGCTTGCAACGCGCTCAGTCCGCTCTAAGACCTTTCGCTGCGAACTGAAAACTGAATCAGTCGAACTAAAATCTATGTTGCGGGGTCAGAGCGCTTGCTCTGATCCCGCAATTTACTTTTACAAAGCTACTGACACAAAATCCCGCCGCGTGTATATTCAAGAATATGTTGGGCCGCATCCGAGCGATTGCTGGTAACGCTTTCCGAGAAGCCGTCCGCGATCGCGTTCTTTATAACCTGGTGATTTTTGTGCTGTTGCTGACCGCCGCCGCGGTCTTTCTGGGAGAACTATCGGGCGGGCAGGAACGCAAGATCATTGTTGACCTCGGATTGAGCGCCATGTTGCTTTTCGGGGTCTTCATCGCGATCTTTGTGGGCATTGGCCTCGTCTACAAAGAGATCGAGCGGCGCACAGTTTACGCAATCTTCGCTAAGCCGGTGGGGCGCGGCGAATTTCTGGTGGGGAAGTATCTCGGCCTTTGCCTGACGCTGCTGGTTAACGTTCTGGCGATGGGCGCGGGGGATTTCACTGGCGCTGATGTACGTCAGACGTGGTTGGGATCCACTGGCGCTGCAAATCTGGCCGGCGATTCTGCTCATCTATCTTGAGCTGGCTATCCTGACGGGTGTCGCCCTGCTCTTCTCTTCCTTCTCGTCCCCAGCGCTTTCTGCCTTGCTAACTTTCTTCATCTTCATCATCGGACATTTTAGCGA
Organism: Pyrinomonadaceae bacterium; assembly: GCA_031392315.1. Lineage (GTDB taxonomy): Bacteria > Acidobacteriota > Blastocatellia > Pyrinomonadales > Pyrinomonadaceae > PSRF01. The sequence continues at coordinate 1,426 of JANMVC010000336.1, forward strand.
GGACCTGAAGACACTGGCTGCGTCTTTAGGCAGCACGACCGCGCGCATCTTTTTCCGCGTGATCTATTACGGACTGCCCAATCTCGCGACCTACAGTTACATAACTCCGGCCGCGCACGGGCAGATGCCTACCGGCGCAAACCTTGGCGTCGCAGCTCTCTATGCGCTGGCCTACATAGTCGTCATCTTGTCCGCCGCCACACTTATCTTCCGTCGCCGAAACTTCAAGTGAACACTTCCAGCAAAACCTCTCGCCGCATGGGACGCGGCCAATCCAGTTCGACGCTGGCATTGGTAGTTGTGCTCATCGTGGGAATGGGAGCAGTCGTATTGCTGGCGCGCCGGATCGAGTCTCAACGTCCGACTCCAGCGCCGGCCGCGGAAGCAGAAAAGTTATACCTTTCGGGCCACACCGTGCGACGCTTGAGCCTTGGGTTCAACGGCCTCGTAGCAGACTGGTATTGGATGCGTTCGCTCCAGTATGTCGGTCAGAAGATCATCGATCACCCAATCGAGATGCCGTTGGATAGCCTGGGTCAACTCAATCTGACTTTGCTCGCGCCGTTGCTGGATACGGCGACGACAGTTGACCCGCAGTTTCGCGAACCGTATCTCTACGCAGCCGTAGTCCTGGCAGACGTGGATCCTGATCGCGCGATTCAAATCATGAAAAAGGGCATCGCGGCCAATCCTTCCGTGTGGCGGTTTCACCAACACCTGGGTTACATCTATTGGAAGCAGAAGAATTTTCAGGCAGCGGGCGAAATATACAGCGAAGGTGCGGCAATTCCCGGTGCGCCCCGCTGGATGGAAGCAATGAAAGCACGGATGCTGGTTGACGGCGGCAGTCGAGAGGTGGCGCGTGAGATTTATGGACGCATGTTTGAGCAGGCTGAAGATCAGGAAGTGAAGGAGATGGCGCGCCGGCGTTTGCTCCAACTTGATTCCCTCGATCAACGCGACGGGCTGCGCAAAGTTCTGTCGCTATATCAGTCAAAGGCTGGTCGATGTCCCTCGTCGTGGCGTGAGATCACACCTGCGCTGCGTTCATTGCGATTTTCGATGGATTCAAAGGGAGAACCGATCGACCCGTCGGGGACTGCATATGTTCTGATGACATCTGGTTGCGAAGTCGAACTCGGCGCCGGTTCGGAAGTGCCGCGAAAATGAAGCAATGGGGAACGCGGTAAAGACGCATCATGAATTCAATCGTTGAAATAGAAAACTTGACCAAGG
>JANMVC010000568.1:0-7043 GCA_031392315.1 Pyrinomonadaceae bacterium
AGCGGAACGCGCCGACATGGTGAGCGCTTATCATCGCCGTTTGACGAGCGACGACTACGCCACGCGCGTGGAAGCGGCGCGCGCCTGGAGCATTTGGGAAGGCAGCACTTCCAAGCTTTTCTTCGACTCCGACTCGATTGAGAGATTTGCCGATCCTGAGTTTGCGCTGGCCTTCGCGCGGATCGAGTGTCACTACTTCATGAACAATTCATTTTTCCCTACCGACAATTATTTAATCGAGAACGTCGGCAAGATTAGACACGTCCCGGCGCGCATAGTGCAGGGGCGTTACGATGTAGTTTGCCCGATGACCAGCGCGTGGGATCTTCATCGTGCGTGGCCGGAAGCCGACTTGCGAATCATCCAGGATGCGGGCCACTCAATCACGGAACCGGGAATCATTGACGCGCTGGTCGACGCCACCGACTTCTTTGGCAAGGCCCGTTAGAGGCAATCGCACTGACCTCGGCGCGCGCCACAAAGTTCAAAGCTGGGCTTAGAGCTGGGAGCGCAGGCATCCTGCCTGCCACGAGCGCCGAAAGCGCGAACTGTTTGATCCCACGAAGTTTTCGGCGGGTCCAGAGCCCCGCCTCATGGCAGGCAGGATGCCTGCGCTCCCAGCTGGCTCACTATCTGGAGCTTGTCACTACCCGAACCGCTCGCGTAATATCAGTTTTAGTATGACCGGTCGAGTCCTCGTGCTAAACGCATCGTTTGAGCCAATTAATGTGTGCAACGAAAGGCGCGCAGTGGTAATGATCTTTAAAGGCGTCGCCCGGGTCGAAGAGCACAATGGCCACATGCTGCACTCGGCGAGGTTAACGATCCACGCGCCATCGGTGATCAGGTTGACGGAATACATACATATTCCGTTTGAGCGACGATCGTTGTCTCGCAAGAATATTCTGCTGCGCGATCATTCCACTTGCCAGTATTGCGGACGACAGCATCCGCCGTCGGAACTGACCCTGGACCACGTGCAACCGCGCTCGCGGGGCGGGGAATCTTCCTGGGACAATCTGGTGGCTTGCTGCAAGCGCTGTAATCATCGGAAGGGCAACCGCACGCCGGATGAATCGGGGATGCATCTGCTGCGAAGGCCGCGCGGCTTTTCGTTACACGTGAATCGGCAGATAATGCGTTATCTGGGACGGGCCGACGAAACGTGGAGGAAATATCTCTTCTACGAATCAAACAACGGCAACTAAACTTACAGAATGGATTTGCTGCAAACTAGAAAGAGGAAGTCATGAACGAAATCATTTTTGCGATCGCTGGATTGGGACCTTCTGAGTTGCTGATCATCGCAGTAGTAATATTCCTGCTCTTTGGCGCCACCAGGCTGCCTCAATTAGCGAAATCACTTGGACAAAGCAAGCGTGCGTTCAAAGAGGGGTTGGACGAAGCCGAGCGCGAAGCTGAGAAGGAAATCAAAGAGAAAAACGCATAGTCTGGCGCTCTCAAACGGCTCCTCAGTCTGCTTCAGTGGTTTAGCGCCTTCTTGCCAACCATCAGCGTCGCCTTCAGCGTTAGCGCAAATTCAGCTTCATGCCTCTCTTCGCTGATCAGGCGTCCAATTTCCGCAACCACTTCTTCCCTGGCATTCGGCGTCAACGTCTCCAACCATATCGGCATAAGGAAATCCGCGATCAATGGGTCGTGAAGAAACTTTTCCTCCGTGTCGTAGTCGAATTCTTCGATGCGAGTCCAGCTCGAAATTTCTTCAAGTCCCGCTTGTTCGGCCATCTCCTCCACGACGGCGGTGGAAGGCAACGTCGAAATCAACCTCTCAATGTCTGCTTCATGGTCCAACAGTTCACAGTTGTGCAGCGCTTCCCAGTAGATTGAAAAGAATTCGCCAAAACTGGAAAACGTGGGCAGGGAGAATGCGACCACAGCACCAGACGCCGCCACTCGCACCAGTTCGCGGAGCATCTTCGGCGCCCGCTTGATGTGAACGAGCGACGCATCGCCCAGAACGATGTCGAATTGATTGTCCGGAAGTTCGAGTTGATCTACCTTGACGGCGCGAAACTCAATACCGTCTTTCACCACCACGGCCTTCGCGCGCGCGAGTTCGAGGTATTCCTCGTTTTCGTCGATGCCAAGAAATTTCAAGTCGTCGCCCGCGCGTTCCTGAAGCGCAATTGGGTGGCCGCCGGTACCCGAACCCACATACAGCGCCCGGCCTTCCTTCGGCAGCTTGACGTATTCGTCAAACAACTCAGCAAATCTTTCGCCCCAATTCGCGGCGACAAAAAGCTCGTGTAAGAATGCCAACTCCTTGTTCGTTTTGTTCATTGCTTTAGTAGGTCAGCCATTCCCGCCTGTTATCGGGGTTTGTTTGAGCCGAGAGCAGACAGAAAAAATTTTCCATATGTCATTTTCCATTTCTCATTTGGCCAGAGCCATGATTCGAATGACTAAATGAAAACTGAGAAATGACAAATGGAAAATGTTATTAGTCTCCCTCAAAGTATTTTCGCCCTCGCAAAGACTCGGGCAGGCATTCCATCTCATCCTTCGCTTTCGGATCGTTATGCACATAGCGGTAGCCTTCGCCGTAACCGACGTGCTTCATCAATGGCGTGACAGCATTGCGTAAGTGGAGCGGCACTGGTTCGCGCGCAGTCTCCGCAGCGTCAGCGAGCGCTGCGTGATACGCGTTCTTCACCGCATTTGACTTAGGAGCGCGCGCCAGATAGATCGTCGCCTGCGAAAGTGGAAACAGTCCTTCCGGTAAGCCGATCAACTGCACGATGTCGGCCGCCGCCGCCGCTTGCACCATCGCCTGTGGATCAGCGAGACCGATATCTTCGGAGGCCAGAATGCACAGCCGCCGCGCGATGAATATCGGATCGGCGCCGCCCTCGATGAGCCGTGCCAGCCAGTAGAGCGCGGCGTCGACATCGGAGTTTCGCAACGACTTGATCAGCGCCGAAGCCAGGTTGTAATGCTCCTCCCCGCCCTTATCGTAAGCGTAGCGCGCCCGACCCAGAGCTTCGATCATCGTTTCGTCAGTAATCAGTCGCGCACCCGTTTCCCCAGGCGGAGTTGATTCGACGGCGGCCTCAATAGCAGCGAGCGCGACTCGGGCATCACCAGCGGCGGAGGAGGCCACGCGTTCCAACACACTGTCTGAAATCTCTGCCTTAAGCGCCGCCAAACCTCGCTCAGTGTCGGCGAGCGCATGTTGCAGGATAGTCTTCACGTCGTCGGAGGTCAGCGGGTTCAAAACGAGGACGCGGCAACGCGACAGCAGCGCCCCGTTAACCTCGAAAGAGGGATTCTCTGTCGTGGCGCCAATCAAGGTCACGGTTCCGTCTTCGACCGCATGCAGCAGCGCATCCTGCTGGCCTTTGTTGAAGCGATGGATTTCGTCAATGAAGAGGATCGTGCGCTTGCCCATCTGTCGCTCATGTCGCGCCTCGGTGATGGCTGCGCGAAGATCCTTGACGCCGGAGAATACGGCTGACAATGCGACGAAGCGAGCCTCCGCTTTTTCGGCGAGCAGACCAGCGAGCGTTGTTTTGCCAGTGCCGGGTGCGCCCCAGAGAATTAGCGAGGGAAGACTGCCGGCGCCATCGATCAGGCGTCGCAGGATGCGCCCTTCGCCGACGAGGTGGCTCTGGCCCACAAACTCGGCGAGCGAGCGAGGCCGCATTCGTTCGGCCAGCGGCGACGAGGCATCAGCCTGGTGCAGCTCGGGCGATTTGCTAAAGAGATTTCCTGTGGTTGAATACGCCATTGTAAAAATCGAAGAGGCATTATCGCTGAAAGTGGTGCGGCGCGCGACTACGCATGGCGATTGAATTTTCTGGGAAAGATTCGCAGAAATCTTAAAGGGAACGACTCCCGCAGGATGTTCGTATATTGAGCCGAGCGCAAATAACCCGCTTAAATCAGCGGTCCAGACAGGTTCAGGCGGGAATCAGGAGTTAAAGAAATGAAAGACGCAACCGACATTTTAAGAATCGTGGGAATGATACTTTTAGGAATTTTTGTTTTCGCAGTCGGCATCCCCATCGTGTTGACTGCCGCCGGCATCACGCTCGGCATCATCAAGATTCTCTTCGGCATCGCCGTGCTGGTCATCAAGCTGGCCGTCGTGATTGCCATCGCCTACTTACTTCTCGTTGGCATTCGCGCGCTGTTGCGGTAATGCACGGGTGCCTTCTACCTTGCCATAACTCTTGTATTAACTACACGTCTCAAGGTACGCCTCACGGCCTTGACCAATAGCCCGCCATTGTTTAGAACTTGCGACAGACTCCTTGCCATTTGGCAGCGGAACCAAGACGGGTTCTTTGTTCGTGCGTAGCTATGACTCCCGAAGCGAGACTCGACAGATTAGAAAGGATGGCCATGCTCCTGGTCAGGGCTGGTTTTCGCGCCCGCACCGAATTGCGTGAGCGTGCTTCTGAGCACGATCAGAAGATAAATCACTTGATTGATCTTCAGATCCGCAATGAAGAGACCCAAAGAAGGAACGAAGAGAGATTTGCACGGAACGAACAGAGATTTGCGCAGCTTGCGGACTCTCAACTAAATACCGACCGGAAACTGGAAAAGTTGATTGACGTCATCAACAAGGGACGCAATGGCGACTCAGGGTAGAATCGGTAATCGCCCCGGTTTCGATCTTAAACATTAAAGCGAAAGTTGACCACGTCGCCTTCCTGCATGATGTAGTCTTTGCCTTCCAGTCTCGCTAGTCCCTGTTCGCGCGCGGCAACGCTCGATCCTGTCTTTAGTAGATCTTCATAACCGACTATTTCCGCGCGGATGAAGCCTCTCTCAATATCAGAATGAATGGTGCCGGCGGCATTCTGCGCGCGGGTGCCTTGCGGAATGGTCCAGGCGCGCACTTCCTTTTCACCCGCGGTTAAAAATGACATCAGGCCCAGAAGATGATAAGCACTCTTGATCAGGCGATCGACGCCGCTGCCGGAAACGCCCAGGCTTTGCAGATAGTCGTTGCGCTCCTCAGGCGCCAACGAAACGAGTTCGGCCTCGAGCTGCGCGCAGATAACCAGACACTCGGCTGCCTCGCGCTCGGCAATAGCTTGCACGGCTTGCACGTGGGCGTTCCCTGAAGGATCAGCCAGCGTCGCCTCGTCAACATTCGCCGCGTAAATTGTTGGCTTCATTGTCAGCAGAAAAAGATCACGTGCCACCGCGCGTTCGTCATCTGTTAACGAAACGGTGCGGGCCGATTTACCCTGCTCCAGCGCCGGCAGCAATTTCTCCAGCACGGCCAACTCAGCGCGAGCATTCTTGTCGCCGCCCTTGATGTTCTTTTGTGCTTTGTCACGACGCCGTTCGGCGGTCGCCAGATCGGCCAGGGCCAGTTCGATCTGAATTGTTTCGATGTCGCGTGCGGGATCCACAGATCCTTCGACGTGAATAATTCCTTCGTCCTCGAAACAACGAACTACCTGAACCACTGTGTCCGTCTCGCGGATGTTCGCGAGAAACTGGTTGCCGAGCCCTTCGCCTTTCGAAGCGCCACGGACGAGACCCGCGATGTCGAGAAACTCAACTGTCGCCGGTACAATGACTGTGGTCTTCACCAGATTTGCCAAGGGCTCAAGCCGCTCATCAGGTACGGCCACCACGCCCACGTTTGGTTCGATCGTAGCGAATGGATAGTTGGCCGCGAGCGCGGCCGTTTGCGCGGTGAGCGCGTTAAAAAGCGTAGACTTGCCAACGTTTGGCAAGCCCACAATACCTGCACGTAACATTTCTTATTTGCCCCTTGGCTTTGAAACTAACCGAAAATATTCCACCGCGCAAACGTGGCGTTAGGTGCGAGTTTCGACTTCACGCTCGGCTTGCCCTCACCCAACCAGTCAGCCAGGAAGCTGAACTCAGAACAGCGTTCTTACTTTCGGCTGCAGCGCTGATGCGCAGTTCGCGTATAATCCCGCTGCCATAATCTAGCTTTCCAAAAAGAAAAGGATCAGACGCGAAGGCCCTGCTCATAAATGTCTTTGCATCGTTAATGGCGTGATCATTTCGATTGCGATAGTGCTGCTCGTCACCGCTGCCGGCACACTGATCAGTTATCTCTACGACGAAGGCGCAGCTTTCGCGGTCCGGCTCTGCGGAGGCGCTTGCATTGGCATCACCACTCTGGGTTTGGTGGGATTTGTGTTTGCCTCATTCCTTGGGCTGACACGCTTATCCATCTTCCTCTCGGTGTTGGTAATAACTGTGCTGCCGCTCCTGGTCCTCAAAGATCGAGCGCGCCGGAGATTCGTTCAGCAAGATCTGCGGGCGACTGCGCGCGCGATTCGGCACGGCGTTCACGATCCCAGCCGGCTGCCAATTGCATATATCTTTTTCTACCTCATCGTCGCAGTGATTTTATGGCTGGTGTTTCAACGCGCGATGATCGAGACACCGGAAGGAATTTACACGGGTGTGCTGAACAACTTCGGTGACCTGCCGTTTCATATCAGCGTCATCACCAGCTTCGCCTACGGTAATAATTTCCTGCCCGAAGATCCGACGTTTGCGGGCGTGCGATTCACGTATCCATTTCTAACTGACTTTGTTTCCGCAATCTTTGTTCGCTGCGGCGCGGGCCTGCGCCACTCGATGTTTATTGAAAACTTCGTGGTCGCGCTGGCCTTCGTCGGATTGCTCCATCGCTGGGCGCTGGTGATGTTGCGCGACAAGCTGGCTGCGGCAATCACGCCTTTGTTGGTGATTCTGAATGGTGGCTTCGGCTGGATATTTTTGTGGCGAAGGGCCAACGAACACTGGGGCGACTTCGCTGCTTTTGTGCAAAGCCTGCCGCCGTCGTTCACAGTAATTCCGGACAGCACCTGGCGTTGGGGCAATGCTGTTTCGACGTTGCTGATTCCGCAACGCGGTTTTCTGTTAGGACTGCCATTGGCCGTGATTGTATTTACCCAGTGGTGGCTGGCAATGACTGACGCGGAGACTGAGGGACGCAGAGACACGGCGGCAACTGCTGACGCGGAAACGAGGAGACACGGCGACGCGGCGAAGGAAAACAAGCGTGAGAAATCTCA
>JANMVC010000707.1:0-4564 GCA_031392315.1 Pyrinomonadaceae bacterium
GCGTCCAGCGGCTCGCGCGAAAGCTCGATAACTTCTTTCGTCGAGGTGAAGCTAACTTCACCATTCGGTCCGTACATCGTCGTAGTTTCCAGCAGCGGGTAGCCCGTTCGCGCCGCGCCCTGACGATTGAAGCGAACTCGATCCCGGCAACCTCCGCTCGCTTGCGGGCTGCCCGTCATTTGCGAGCCGCCGGTTTCGCAGTTGAGCCCGAAAGCGAAATCGATATACCAGCCGTCAGTCTCCATCCGCTGCTTCATCGGACTACACGCATCCGGCGAAGATTCGATTGCCAGCGTCGTCTTGATGTGCCGGGCGTTGAAGCCAAACATTTCCTTGCGCTCGCCCGTGTCAACTGCGCTTGAGTTGTAGGTGATAACGCCTCCACGTCGCGACGGCTCCGCGGGCACTCGGGCAGTCGACGTGGTGCCCGGTGTTGCCTCCACGGTTTCCATCGGAGTGACGACATACTTCCGGGTCTTGTCACTGATCTGCAAAGTACGCTTCAGATCACACTGCGTGATATTGATGACTTCCATCCCATAGCCCATCTTCATTTCCGACCGCTCGCGCGCGCCTTTGAGCATCGTGGTCGTTTCCATCGATTGGCCCGACGTGGTCATCCGATATTTGATCTTCAAGTCGTTTGCCGCCCTGGCTGCCGGCTCGGTCCGGTTGCGCGGCCGCTGGGCCAGAAATTCTCCCGATGAGATGACTAACAGTAGCAACAGCCCAAGTGCACTTAATCCCCAAACCCTTTTTCTCATGACTTATCTCCTCATCTTTTTCAACTAATGGATTGCAGCATGAAATCTGAGCGAGCAATATCCTCGATGGACAAACGGTTTCCGAAGGTCGACGCCCTTGCTGACGCGCGGGCTTCTGCCTGGATTTTGATCAGTCGCGCGCCTTCCGCAAAACTTCCGTAGACCGGTTCAGTGCTTCCACAATCCGTTCAAGCGCTTCCTTCGCGTTTGTGGTGTTGCGGTCTTCCAGCGCCTGGCGAAAATCAGGTAGCGGTTGGGCCGCATAGCCCGTGTAAGTTCCCGGCGCATAAATCTGGTGTGTGTACCAGGCGCGGCCGCGCAACCCGCGCGAGTCTGTCAGGGCGCGCTCGACTGCCATTAACGCATCGTTCAGACGCCGCAGCCTTGCGGCATTTCCGGAGTCTCCCACATCTGCAATCGCATCCTGTCTCGCCTTTTCCGCACGCGCCGCCTCTTCCGAAAACTTCCGCATCGCTTCCAACATCGGTTTCTCATCAAGGCCGCTCGCGAGGTTTCGGCGCTTGGCCGTCTTCATGCTCTCGTCAAAAAACTCGCGGACTTGCGCCGCATAATCCACATAGTCGAGCGGCAATCCTTCCGCCCCGGCGAGCCGCATTGCGACGATTCCCCAAAGCTTCGCAGCAGTCACGTGATAACCAAAAGTCGGATCGCCGAAGTGTGACATCCAGTAAAAATTGTCGTAAGCAGAATGATAAACGCCGTAGTCTCCGCCAAATCCCATGTCGATCGAGGAAACCCCGAGGTGCTGCAGAAACGGAGTGTAGTCGGAACCCGAGCCCAGCGATCCGATTCGCACCTCGGCGATAGAGGTGTCGCTTTGCGCATTGGTCAATTCGGCTTCGGGTCGCTGCTCACGAGCATAATCCTGCCACTGCTGGTAAACAGACTTTCCCGTTTTTGGATCCGGAACGTCGCGAGTAGCCGCGCGGATCAGTTTCCACATCGAAGGGACCGATGCCGCGCCGAAGTGTGAACCAGAAACCGCGGAGTCCATGTTGAGATACGCGACCGCCTTCTCCTTTAACTCGTCAGCATGTTCTTCAACCCATTCCGTAGATCCAACCAACCCATACTCTTCGCCGTCCCAACTGCAGAGCACGATTGAGCGCCGCGGTTTCCAACCGTTCTTTAGCAACTGGCCAAATCCGCGCGCTGCCTCGAGCATCGCCGTGGTGCCGCTGTTTGGATCAACCGCGCCGAAGGTCCAGGCATCGCGATGGTTGCCCATGATCACCCATCGGTCCTTTTCTTCGTTGCCATCGATCCGCGCGATGACGTTCCAAATCTTGCGGATCTTGTAGTCCATGACCGTTTTCAGATGGACTCGAACCGCTTCCGTGCCGCCGACGTGATAAGGAAACGGCAAGCCACCCTGAAAACCATCAGGCCTCACTGGCCCACCGAGCGGTTCCAGAAGCTGCTTTGCATCGCCATAAGAAATCGGCTGCACCGGAATCCGCGTCATGGTCGTGACGTCTTCCATCTTCAAACGCGGCTCGCCGGGCACCGAAGGCCTTCCCGGCGTCAGCGGATCGCCGGGCGCCTTGAACAGGTATTGCACCGAACCACGCTGGGCAGAAGTCTCGGGACGCCAGGGCCCTTTCGGATAGACATCGCCCTGCGCGTAGCCATCGTCTGCCGGGTCGGAATAAATGACCAGCCCGATCGCACCGTTGTCTTCCGCCACCTTCGCCTTCACGCCGCGAAAGGAGTTTCCGTATCGCGCGATCGCAATCTTCCCTTTCACGTCCACGCCAAGTTTTTTCAACGCGGCGTAGTCGGGTGGCAAACCATAGTTGACGTAGACCAGCGGCGCCGTGACATCTCCGCTCGGACTGTAGCCGTTGAAGAGCGGAATAATTTTAGGATTTGCCGACGACGGATCAGCCGCCACAACTGCTTCCCTTCCAGGCAGGCGCAATCGTCGACGTGGTGTGATCAACTCGACGATGGCCGGCTGCTTAGGATAGTTAAGCAGCACGTCATACTCGTTTAGCTCCGCTGTAATACCGTAGCTGCGAATTTTATCGCGCACATAGATCGCAGTGTCGTAGTCTTCCTTCGTACCCGCCACATGAGGCTCGGCAGTGAGCCGGCGCAGATGTTCACGCGCCGAATCCGGCGCGGGGACCCGCTGAAACTCGTCTTCCCACCGACGCTCTACCTCCGACGCGACAGAAGAAAAACCATCGATGGTCGCGGGAGGGCCAGTTTGGGATAGGGCGGAACGGAGATTTACGCTAGCCGTTAGCGTTGCGCAAACGAGCAACAGAGTCAGAGCGCGATTCGTGGTCAAAATTCGTCGTCTCCTCAAAGTCTTATGGAATCAGGGCGGTATGAACTTGTGATGATCACTGGAATCTAGAACAAGCGAACCCGATCAGTCCTAACGATGTTGCGGGAAGTTTGATTCAGTGAACAGATAGTAACATCTGACTACCGCTGGAAACCAAGAGCAGTTTTTTCGCACTAATTATTGACTTGCCGAACCGATAGTCGTATCGTTCCGCCCACAAAAGTTCGCGCAGCCCCAACGCGGCACAGATTTACCGACCCGTTCGACGGCGTTATTGTTTAGTCCTAAGGATCTCGGTAATTGCTTTCCTGATCTTTGTTCCACAATCCGTAAGCGTGGCCGGATTTCAAGCAACCGGCTGCAAGTGTCTTTCAAACGTCTGCAAATCCCCTGGAGGAATCGATCAAATGAAGAAGTCTCTTCTGATCTGTCTAGTTGTCATTTTGTTTTCGGCGTTCTCGCAAGTCATCGCTCAGCCCGAGCGACAAGGGCCGCCCAAGGCGCTCCTAATTCTCCGCGAAGAGATTAAGCCCGGACTCATGTCAGTTCACAATCGTCACTCCGCTGAGTTCGCGGGAGTTTTCAACGAACTGCAAACGCCGAATCATCGCATAGCGATGGTCCCCGTAGCGGGAAACCAGAACGAGGTTATTTACATCACCGGTCTTGATTCCTTTGGCGAACTCGAAACGATGAATCGAGCCACCGATGGCAAGTTGGGATCCGCCACCGGCCTGACCAGGGCGAAGCTCGACCGGCTCGACAAGGAAGGGCCTGTGCTGCACAACGCAATGCGCGACATGTTCGCGGTATTTCGGGCGGATATGAGTTTCAACCCCGGCGTCAACATTGCCCAGATGCGTTACTTCCAAATCACTACGACCCGAATCAAGCCGGGCTACGACGCCGCGTATCTCGAATATGTCCAGAAGGTGATTAACGTCGCGCGGCAAAAGGCCAAAGTCGATAATCTTCACCTGGCTGTGTTTCAGATAATTTCAGGCGCACAGGCGGGAACCTACATGATCTTTCGTCCGATGAAATCGCTGGCGGAATTGGACGAACCCATCGCCCGGAAGGTCCGCGAGTCCATGAGCGACGACATGCGGAAGGATGCTGACAAGGCTGTCCGTGAAGCAGTGATGACGGGCGAGACGAGTACCTACGCATTCGCACCGCGCATGAGTTATGTTGACAAGGAAATGGCCGCTGTCGATCCGGCCTTCTGGAATGCGAAACCGACGCCGACAGAACCGAGAGGAAGGCGACGTCCAAATCACCACCGGCGCTGAGTTCATTGCCGTACAAATCCGCGGCTCTGTCTGCTCAACATGAAATGACAGAGCCGCACACTTTCTCCGCACCATCTGATCCTATGAAACCCCACCGCGGCGTACTCATTCTTGTCTTCGGCATCCTGAGCCTGGTCGCCTGTCCCTTCTTCGGCATCGCCGCCTGGGTGATGGGAAATACCGACTTGCAG
>JANMVC010000020.1:0-7663 GCA_031392315.1 Pyrinomonadaceae bacterium
CCGGCGGCGTGTTGACTAACCGACTCGGAGAAGTCGTGTTGAGCGGATTCTGTTGTGGACAAAGCCATAGCGAGTTAACTGTTTCTAATTCGTCGGCATTCCGAGCAAATACTGGAGCGCGCGCGCCAGGAAGAAATCCGAAATGATGACGACGATCGACGCAGTGACCACGGCGCGCGTGGTGGCTCGTCCCACCCCCACCGTGCCGCCATCCGTGCTCAGACCCTTGTAACAAGCAATCGTGCCAATGATCAGGGCGAAGGCGATCGGTTTGATAACGCCGCCAATAATATCATCCGAGCTAATTCCATCACGAGCCGATGTAAAAAACTCATTAATCGAAAGGCCGTAGAGACTGGTGGCCGCGAACGCTCCGCCGGCTATTCCCACACAGTCGGCCAAAACAGTGAGCAGCGGCAGCGCGACCAGCAGGGCCAGAAGCCGCGGCGCTACGAGCTTGCGAATGGGATCGGTGCCGAGCGCGCGCATCGCGTCGATCTGTTGAGACACCGTCATCGAGCCGAGTTCCGCGGCGATGGCGGAGCCGACACGTCCGGTAACCATCAACGCAGTAAGTACTGGTCCCAACTCACGAACAAGTGATACGGCAACGAGCCGCCCGGTTTGTCCCTGCTGCCCCCAATAGGCGAGCGTCGGGTAAGTTTGCACGGCGAGTACGCCGCCAGTGAAAAAACCGGTAAGGAGGATGATGGTCAGCGAACCCACGCCGATGATGTCCATCTGCGCGACCGTTTCCGAAATATAGCGGGGACCTTTGACGAGGCCACTGGCGGCGCGCGCAGCCATCAATGTGGTTTCCTGCAACTCGAAGATAGCGCGCGTGACGAAGTTCATTAGGGAAGAGATTTATGTCGGCCGTCAGAGCCGTGGCCTGCCGGAGACGTTCATTGACTGCTGAAGCGCATTGCCAAACATTTGGTAATGCACGGCCGGTTCGGGAAATGTATTGAAGACTCTTAACGCGACAAAGACTGGATTTGGAAACAGCAGCTTATCATGCTCAAAACTTGCGCGATGCGTCAAGCTGGAATGCAATCTGGCAATGGGTCAGTTGGGTTGTGGCACGCGCATTTACCGCGTGATACTGGGTAAGACGAGTGCGCGGTAGTCACAAATAGGGCCGGTCAGGCATCGCTAGACCGGCCCACAGATTTGGCAGAACGGTTTGCAAGTTAGGGGCGGCGGCGCGGAATATCTCGACCGGGAACTAGCGGCCCGAGGCCATTGCGTTGATTACGCAAGCCGGGTCGCTCCTCGCGACGTCTTTGCCTTTCGTCGCGGAGTTCGAATCGCTCGCGCTGCATCTCGCGCGCCTGCTGTCTCAGCGCTCGCAAAATGGCGCGCTGTTCCACTGTCAGCACGCGCCTGATTTTGACCTCAGTCGAAATTCGCATGCGCATGGCGTCCGCTTGCGCCGTCGCGAAATCCTTCATTCTTTGTTCCACGGCAGCCTCATCCGGATTGTCGGAATCAAGTGCAGTTTCAAGCGCCCGATTGGCCTCGCCAACCCGTTGATTAATCGCCGCACGCTCGACATTTGTTTGCTGGCGAATAAGGCGGATCTGCTCGCGCTGTTCCGGAGTTAGATTCAGTTGACGAATGGGATCTCCGCCGCCGGCATCGTTTTGCGGTCCAACCGCGATCGGGGGCTGTTGCGCTTGGCCGTAGATCAGGGAGCAAGACGCGATTGCCACAAAGAAAGCCAGCGTGGCAAACGATGTGAAGATTTTTCCGTAGTGTTTCATGAGAACCTCAATCGATACGTTATTGATTTATGCGATCGTCCAGCAACTCGAGTTCGATGTCGCTATTTACTGCCACCAGTCTCAAATCGGCGGCCAGTTGTTCACGCTCAACCTTTGACAGCGGGCGCCGCGCCGGCGAACTCGCGGCCACCACATCATTACGCCCTGCCATCCGACGTGTGGGGCTGTTCACGGAATGGCTGGCAGCCGTTTGTGGCGCGGATGATCCACTGGTTGAACTGTTGATGCGCCGGAGCTCGTCCTGGACACGTTGATCAACCAATGCATTCAATTGCTGATCAGAGTACGTCGTACCTTTAGTGTTGGTCGTGGCAGAAGAATTGTCGGCCACTGGGGCAGTGCCACTATCCCGCAAGCGCGCTAACGACAGTCCTGCAAGCAGACAAAACACCAGCGTGGCGAAAGCGACCGCGCCCTTCAACCAGACAGGCGAGAGATTAAAGAATTCTCGCAAGGCAGCTAAAGCTGACGGCGTAGTTCGCGTGGTAGCCGGCGTCGTATAAGGCACGGTGGCCCGAGTGGAAATCCCGCCCAACGACTCGTCGCGCCAGGCAACAACGGAACTACGAATATTGCTGAATGCTGCAAATTCCTGGTTGCACGAATCGCAAGCTCGCAGGTGATGCTCAAAGGCCCGCGACTCAACCTTGTTCAATTCGCCATAGAGGAAGGCGATTAGTTCATCCGCATGTTTACAAGTTGGGGCAATCAGTTCTTCCATGATTCTCACTCCCAAAGCTCAGGCTGCTTCGTTACTAAACTTCTGTAGCCGCATTTGCAGTTGCCTCAACGCAGTATAAAGTCGACTCTTCACTGTGCTCAGTGGCAAGTCAAGCGCGTCAGAGATTTCCTGAAACGTCAGCTCTTCAAATTCCTTCATCACAACTACCTGCCGCAGATCCATCGGCAGACTGTTAACCGCGCGTCTCACCGCTGCGGTTCGTTCGATCCCTTCGACCACGCGCGCCGGCGAATAATGAAGCGGCGCCGCAAAACTCGCGGCATTCTTCTCCTCTTCCGTCTCGATCGCCGTCTCGCTTCTTACCTTGGCTCGACGCTGCCGCGTAATGCACTGATTGACGGCGATGCGATGCAGCCATGACGAAACCTTGGCCTCACCGCGGAAACCGCGCAGATTCCGAAACGCCGCCAGAAAAGTTTCCTGGGTTGCGTCGCGTGCGTCTTCCTCGCGCCCGAGCATGCCGTAGGCGAGCGCGAAGATACGCCGCTCCCAGCGCGTTACGATCTCGCCGAAAGCCTCTGCGTCGCCAGTTAAAGCACGCTGTACGATCTGCTCGTCGCTCGTGGCCTTTGTCCTATTCTGTCTGGTATCGCCGCCCGGCCGGCCTGGCATTGGCCCAAGCCCAATTCTTTTGGGCGCTTCGGTCTCAACATCTTAGACGTGATCGGTCGGAGTTAAGTCTACAAAAAACATCGGAAAATGACTCGCGACCGGCGCTGCTCTGCTTGGAGTCGGCGATAATCCACTTGTGCCCGGACCCAGCGGCCAACTCAGTTTAACAAACGCGTTGACACCCTTAAGTTTACTAGACATAATGAGGTATCCGCGATTTCCCGCGGCCACTGCCTGATAAGAGCCCTCCCTGGGTTAGCTCCATTTCCTAAACCAGCCCCTAAAGATTTTTTCCTAAATGCTTGAGAAGATTGGGCGGATTCGCCTGCTATATATCGTCCTTGGCGTGTTGCTACTGGTTGGCCTGCTCCCTCTGGCCTTCGCAGGCATAATGCTGTCCGGGCGCAGCGCCGAACAATTGAGGTCCGTTGAAGGCCGCTATCAAGCCCAGCTCGTGCAGGACAAAGCCAGGCAGATCGAACTCTACGGGCAGCGATATCGCGATGTAGTGACTGGTCTAGCCCGCGCCTTCGAGATTGCTGGGGGCATTACTGCCCTAAACGACGCCGGATACGATTCCCGCTTGCAGAAGACACTCGAGGAAGACCCCAATCTCATCGGCCTGGCGATCTGGCCGGTCAGTGGAGAAATGCATCGAGCCTTTCAACTTGACGTCATTCAGCGAGACGAGGTCGACCAGCGGGTCAGCGAAGTGTTGGCGAAGATGAGTGGCCGCGGCATCGTTGTGAGCCGTCCGCAGATTATTCGCTCCGGCCAGGAAATGGCTTTGACTGTGGCCGCGCCTGTGATGGGCGGTCCTAGCGGGCAGGACGTAGTGGCGGCCGTGGTAGCGATCGTTTCGTTCCAGGAAGTTTTCAAGGCGGTCCATCAGTCAACTTCGCGCAGCGAACGTGAACTGCTGGATGCGGGGTTGCCCGTCGTTTTTGTCGTGGATCAGAACGGCCGGGCAGTGGCACATCCGGAAGCGAGCGTTGCTTTTTCCGAAAAGCCAATGACTGACCTCAAGGTGGTTCAGGATTGGCAAGAGACTGGAGCGCAGGTGCAGTCGGCGTTGGCGCCCTTCACCGTCATGCGCGATGGACGCAAGGTCGAAATGCTTGGCTCTTACGCCAGCGCCGAACTTGATAAAAACTTTCGTCTCGGCGTGATCGCTATTCAGGATGAGTCGGCGGCGTTGGCTTCGGTGGCCGACATGAGGCAGCAGATAATTCTCATCAGCGTGGTCGCAGGGCTGCTGACTCTGGGGATCGGATTCTTCTTTGCAAAGAAATTGACGCAGCCGGTGCAGGAGTTGGCAGTGGGTGCGCACCGGATCGCGTCGGGTGACTTTTCGCAAAGAATAGTAGTACGAAGCCGGACTGAATTGGGCCATCTGGGTGATTCGTTTAACCTGATGACGGATCAGCTTGAGAGCTACATCAGCGACTTGCAACGATCGGCGGCGGAGAATCGCGAGCTGTTTCTCGGCACAGTTAAGGGACTGGCCGCCGCGATCGACGGCAAGGATCCTTACACGCGCGGTCATTCGGAGCGCGTGTCCAGAATCTCAACCGCGATTGCCCAACGCCTCGGACTCTCCGATGACGAGTGTGAAAAAATCAGGATCAGCGCATTGCTTCACGATGTCGGCAAGATCGCGATCGACGACAATATTTTGAAGAAGCCTGCCGCTTTGACTGACGAGGAATTTCTGATCATGAAGCAGCATCCCCAGAAGGGCTACAAAATCATGTCGCAGATTGCGGCGATGAAAGAATTCCTGCCGGGAATGTATATGCATCATGAGATGGTCAACGGCGAAGGCTACCCACAGGGTTTGAAAGGCGACGAGATTCCGCTGATGGCCAAGGTAGTGGCCGTGGCTGACACGTTTGACGCTATGACAACTGACCGCCCGTATCAGCAGGCGATGAACTTTGAAGCCGCGGTGGCCCGCATCGAAAGCTTCGTCGGAACGCGTTACGACTCGGTCGTAGTAGCTGCCTTTGTGGAAGCCTGCCGAGACGGCCAGATCCGGCCTGGTTCAGTTAAACTCAAACGGCCGACAACTCATCAGTCTGAGGTTCCATCCCCCGCGATCCAATCATCGCCCGAACGTGACTCCCTTTTGGTTTCCTAACCTCTGACACGCGCCGCGTTTCAAACGTCATCCATCTTGGTCTAAGCCGCGCCCTTTTTGTGAGGACGCGGCTGTTGCGCATATAATCAGCGTTTCTGAAATCCGCAGTAATAATTGTTGGACCAAACCTATGGGGCTTTTCTGGAAACGAAAGAGCGGCGATCAGTTTGTCTCGCTCAAATTAAACGAGCCAACGCCCGAAAGAGCGAAGGGGCAGGATGATGCCAACGCGGTAACGCCGTCCGCTGCCGCTGAGAAGGGAGCGTCGGCTGCGAGTTCCGTGGGCGCGCCCGCTTCGGATTCTGCCGCATCGTCGTCGGTCGCGCTGGCGCCGGTTACTACGGGCGCTGGCCCGACTCCGGCGCCGTTGGATGCTCCGCCGATTGCAACGCCACCCACCGCTCGTCCACCTCAACCTCCGGTTGATATTTCAGGATCAGTCGCAGCTGAAAAACCGGTTCCGGCGCGCTCGCCGTTTGCCACATCAGTCCTCGGTTTGAACCTATCGATCGAGGAACTGCAGGCGCAGGAAGCAGCGCTCGAACAGGAATTCTCGGCGCGCTTTCGCCGTGCGGTTTCCGCGACGCGCGAATCTCTCGCGGGCCGTCTCGACACTGTCTTCCAGGGACTCAAGCAGATCGACGAGAATCTGCTGGACGAACTCGAAGAAGCTTTAATCGCCGCAGACATCGGCGTCGCCACCACGCAGCACATCCTCGAGACTGTGCGACGCGGAATCGCGCGCAAACAAATTGGCGATCTAGACGCACTGAAGCAAGCGATCAAGAATGAGTTGTTGTCTATTCTGCGCCAGTCAGAAATGCACGGAGTAGCTTCCGAAACCAGCATCGCCGAGAGCGTGTCGCCTTACGTAATGATGATCGTGGGCGTCAACGGTGTCGGCAAAACAACCACCATCGGCAAGTTGGCCCAACGCATCAAGGCCGAGGGTAACGACGTGCTGATCTGCGCCGCAGACACATTTCGCGCAGCGGCTTCGGATCAATTGGCCATCTGGGCCGAACGCACTGGCGTTCCTCTGATTCAGCAAAAGCAGGGAACTGATCCTGCCGCGGTTTTGTTCGACGCATTGAAGGCTTCGAAAGCACGCGGTTCAGACGTTCTGATTGTTGACACGGCTGGCCGCCTCCATAACAAATCAAACTTGATGGCCGAGTTGGAGAAAATGAAACGTGTGGCTGGGCGTGAAGTTGAAGGAGCGCCTCACGAGACGTTGCTGGTGGTGGATGCCGTAACGGGCCAGAATGGACTCGAACAAGCGCGGCAGTTTCTGAAAGTTGCCGGCGTTACCGGAATAGTGCTGACGAAACTCGACGGCACGGCGAAGGGCGGCATCGCGGTAGCGATTTCGAATGAACTTGATCTGCCCATTCGTTATGTAGGCATCGGGGAAAAGGTTGACGATTTGGTTGTCTTCGATCCAGAGCTTTATGTGAACGGATTGTTTGAGTAGGACAGACATTTCTGTCTGTCCTACTGGGAGCGTTTGAGGAATTCTTTGCCACAGACAACTGCAATAGTTGAGGATGTCGAGAGCGGCTGGACTGAAACAGACCATCGTCTGATGCGTCGTGCTTTGGTGCTGGCTGAGCAGGGCGCGGGCCAGGTGAGTCCGGGGCCGTTAGTTGGTTGCGTAATCGCGCAGGGCGCTGAGATTGTTGGCGAGGGGTTTTACCTTTTCGAGAAACTAAAGCACGCGGAAACATACGCGCTCGATCAGGCGGGCTCCAAAGCAAAAGGCTCGACTGCGTACGTTTCGCTTGAACCACACGCTCATCACGGTCGCACCGCGCCTTGTACTGATGCCTTGATCGCTGCAGGCGTTAGTCGCGTCGTAGTGCCTACTGAAGATCCCAATCCGAAAGTTTCCGGGAAGGGCTTCGCACATTTGCGCGCTGCGGGTGTGTCGGTTTCCGTAGGTCTGCTGGGTGGCGAAGCCGAAAGGCTCAACGAAAAATATTTCCATTACATGCGCACGGGCCGGCCTTTCGTGCACCTGAAGTTAGCAATGTCTCTGGATGGCAAGATCGCCACCCGCACCGGAGACTCGCGCTGGATCACCGGGAGCGAATCGCGCGCGCGCGTTCAAGAGTTGCGGCACGAGCATGACGCGATACTTATCGGTGCCGGAACAGCTTCGACAGACGATCCTGCGCTCACCGACCGCTCTGGCAAAAAACGACGAAGGCCATTGGTCCGCGTGGTACTCGACGAGTATCTATCAATTGCGCCTGAGTCCAGGTTGGCGACGACGGCAAGTGAAGCACCGGTGTTGGTGTTCGCAGGTAGTTCGCTCCTTTCGGCCGCTAGATTTGCGCTGGCAGCCTGCGGTATTGAAGTTCTCCAGGATCAAACGAGCGG
>JANMVC010000091.1:0-3100 GCA_031392315.1 Pyrinomonadaceae bacterium
TCCGCGAAGTCTGTGCTGCTGCAAATTGTTCGTCAACCTGACGACGAGAGCATGAGAAGGCTGGCGGAACAAATCACTTCACGAGGACTAACGCGCGAGGTCGCGAGGGACGTCAGACGACAGGAGATGGGCCCACGCATCGCTCCCGAGGCCAAGCCCTACACTTACAAATACGTCGCGCCGAAAAAAGAATTCAGCCTGGAACTTCGGTTCCGTCGCTCGCAGGTTGATGCGGCAGAGATTGCCGAGGCCTTACGATCCGTGGCCGACGGCCTCGATGGCGACCACAATGGTGAGGGAGGCTGAAACCGTTCGCCTGCGAAGGGTTGGTTTAGTATGACAACTGTCACTGAACATCTATACATTGTGACTAACGACGATATCTTGAAGGGCGAACCCATCATCAAGGGCACTCGGACGCCCGTGCGTGCCATCGTCGAAGTGTGGCGCCTGGGTGTCATCGAGCGCCAGCTTATCTCGAAGTCGCGCCCTTCTTCTTTTCCGTGGCGGCGCGTTTCTGCAAACCCTTGGCCCAGCGCTCGAGTGTTGGCTGAATCGGTTTGAATAGTTTTGCGCGGAAGCTGTACTTCTTTTCGTTCCAGGCTTTGAGTTGTTTCTCCGTGTAGGCCCTGATCGCCGGTTCCAACTGCGTCTTCTTCAACGAATGCTTGAGAGTGAAGTGGTAGTGCTGGCCGACGAGAGAAAAAATCGTAGCCGCCAGGTTGCCTTTAAACGACATGCGCGGAATGATGCGTTTGTGAATCGGCTTATTGGCGGGCAGCAATACGCCGAGCGCGATTTCCAGCCAAGCGCCCTTGGGACCCTGGCGCGGATGATAGAGTCCCGGTAGCTCAGTGGCTTGCATCATCCCGCGGAGCCGGGGCTCGGAAATAAATTCGACCAATCTCACGCGCTCCAATCCGCGCGTGTGCTCCCGTGGCAGACTTTCGAGCAGTCCTTCGACCTGACCTACAGTATCCTTTGGCAGCTTTCGTTCCGACTGATTTTCAATTTTAATAGCCAACGCGCAACACCTCTTCCAGCAACCGAAATAATTGAATCTTAAGCGAACCTGCCACTCTAAAGTGCTGGCTGGACACGGTCAAGCGGAGGAATACTCAACCAGACATTCATGTCCTGAAACACGCAAACGAGTGTCGGCCGTAGGTCTCGGGAAACAGAAAACGTAGCTTTAGGAGAATAAGTGCGGCTAAGATACATCAGAGGTTAAGTCATTAGGGATAGTCACCAGGTTAAGTCATCAGGATAAGTCACCAGCGGTAATCTCATGCGGCAGGCTCGCTCCTCGTGGATGATAATTTTCTACAAGTCGCTTCCAGTCTTACGTCAATCGCCGGCGGCTTCTACTCGCGTGGCTGGATGTTGGGAACGAGTGGAAACCTGAGTGCTGTGTTGAGTCGCGAGCCGCTGCGTTTGGCGATGAGTCCGAGCGGCATCGATAAAGGTGCTTTGCTGCCGGAGCAGTTTCTGATCATCGATGCGAAGGCACGCGCCGTCGGCAGTTTCGATATGGCGCCATCGGCCGAAAGTCTGCTGCACATCCGAGTGGTTCAGGAACGCGGAGCCGGAGCGGTGCTCCACACACATTCAGTTTGGAGTACGATGCTTTCCGATCTTTATGCCGATGCGAGTGGCCTCGCAATCGAGGGCTACGAGATGCTAAAAGGCCTCGACGGAGTCAGCACCCACGACCACACCGAATGGCTGCCAATTCTCGAAAACTCGCAGGACATGTCCGCGCTGGCGGAGCATGTGCACGATGTGCTGCGGCAACATCCGCAGGTGCACGGATTCATGTTGCGACGTCACGGACTTTATTCATGGGGCCGGGACATTGCCGAAGCGAAACGACATATTGAAATTTTGGAGTTCCTGCTGGAAGCGTTTGGCCGCAAATTATTAGTAACTTCCGGGGCGTAGACCATTGGAGACTTAAGCATGGCTACACTAAGAATCATCGAGGAAAGCCGTACGTTAACTGACAGCGCTGAGATAGCGTCGTGCCTGGCGGAGCGGGGAATAGATTATGAACGCTGGCCCGCCGGCGATCGGGTCGCTGCAGAAGCGTCGGCAGAGGAAGTGTTAACTGCTTATGTGATCGAGATCGAAGCGTTGAAGGTCCGCGGCGGTTATGTCACGGCAGACGTAATCGATGTGACGCCGGCGACGCCAGGTCTTGAGACTATGTTGGCGAAGTTTAGTCGGGAACATTGGCACGATGAGGACGAGGTCAGATTCATTGTGGCTGGCCATGGTGTTTTTCATATTCATCCGCAGGAGGGGCCGGTAATCGCCATTGAGGTTGAAAGCGGCGACATGATTCGCGTACCGCGGGGCACGCTCCACTGGTTTGACCTTTGCGCCGACCGCCGCATCCGGGCCATCAGGCTTTTCCAGGACGTGTCCGGTTGGACCCCTCGTTACACGGAGAGCGGCACGGAAAAGGATTTTCTGCCGATGTGCTTTAGCGCGGGCGATCAAGCGGCGCGGTTGGTTCCGTAAACCATTAGCGCGTCCAAAACCTGATTCAGCGATGACATCAAATCTCCCGACCGCCTCCATCCGCGGCGTCTTGCTCGACATCGAAGGCACAACTACTCCCATTTCGTTTGTCCATGTGGTTTTGTTTTCCTACGCCCGCAAGGCGTTGAAAGATTATTTGACGGCTCAGTGGAATTCACCTGATCTCGTTCACGACGTGGCGAGGCTGCGCGAGGAACATGCGGCTGATATTGAGCAGCAGTTGAACCCGCCGAGAATCGGACAGGGAACTGAGCCGGATGCAATTGCCTCTTTGGTAGCATATCTGAACTGGCTGATGGACCGAGATCGCAAATCGCCGGCATTGAAGGCACTTCAGGGTAAAATCTGGCGGCAGGGCTATCGTGATGGAGTTCTGGTGGCCGAGATCTTCGACGACGTTGCACCGGCGCTGCGGCGCTGGCGCAATGATGGTTTGCGAATCAACATTTTTTCATCGGGGAGCGTGTTGGCCCAACAGCTCCTGTTCGCACACACGCAGGCAGGCGATCTCACCAGTCTCATCGATAGCTACTTTGACATCACCAGCGGCCCAAAG
>JANMVC010000179.1:0-13444 GCA_031392315.1 Pyrinomonadaceae bacterium
TCCGCGAAGGCATAAAGCAGCTTCGCGCCGTGGCGGATGATCCCGCCGTGTTCCTGAGAAATGCCGGGGAGGAAGCCGGGCACGTCCTCAAACGTAATCAGCGGGATATTGAAACAGTCGCAGAAGCGGACGAAGCGCGCGGCCTTCACTGAGGCGTCGATGTCGAGTACGCCCGCGAGAAATGCAGGTTGATTGGCGACGATGCCAACGGAGCGTCCATCGAGACGCGCGAAGCCGACGCAAATGTTTGGCGCGTGGAGTTGTTGGACCTCGAAAAAATAACCGTCATCAACGATTGGATGAATTACATCGCGAATGTCGTAAGGCTGATTCGAAGCTTCCGGGACGATGGTGTTCAGCTTCGGCTCGGTGCGGTCGGGAGAATCGGTCGGGTTTGTTCTCGGTGCGTCTTCCAGATTGTTTGAAGGGATGAACGAGAGGAGTTCGCGCACCATTCGCAGCGCGTGCTCGTCTGAGTCGGCCGCGAAGTGGGCCACGCCCGAAGTGCGATTATGCGTGAGTGCGCCGCCGAGTTCTTCTTTAGTTACATCGGCGTGCGTGACTGTCTTGATCACGTCAGGCCCGGTTATGAACATGTACGACGTGTCCTTAACCATGATGTTGAAATCGGTGATGGCTGGACTGTAAACCGCGCCGCCCGCGCACGGGCCCATGATGCAACTAATCTGCGGCACGACTCCGCTCGCGAGCGTGTTACGCAAAAAGATGTCGGCATAACCGCCGAGGCTGACGACGCCTTCCTGAATGCGCGCCCCGCCAGAATCATTAATTCCCACCACAGGCACGCCGACTTTCATGGCGAGGTCAAGCACCTTGCAGATCTTTTCCGCATGCGTCTCCGAAAGGGAACCGCCAAAGACGGTGAAGTCCTGGGCAAAGACAAACACCTGCCGTCCATCGATCTGTCCATAGCCGGTGATCACGCCGTCGCCGGGATAGAGCTGCTGGTCGAGCTCGAAGTCTTTCGAGCGGTGTACGACAAACTTATCAAACTCTTCGAAGCTGCCATCATCGAGCAGAAATTCAACGCGCTCGCGGGCGGTCATTTTATTCGCCGCATGCTGCTTCTCGATGCGGGCCGCGCCGCCGCCTGCCTCCGCCTTGAGCGAACGCTCTTTCAGCACCTCGAGTTTCGACTTGGACTGTTTCGGTTGTTGTTTAGTCATGAGCGATTACGAATATACCAACAGCGCCCGGTGAAACAAACTCCGAATTTGTTACCTGCGAGCAAGGTGATCAGAAAAACCATCCACGTAGCCACACGAATCAAGACGAAATGGTTGTGGTGTTATTTCGTGTCGTTTAGTGGATAGCCTTCCTGATCAAAGGGGAACTGCCTGGTCTCGATCAGTGTAACCAATTCATCGATCGCCTGCCGGGCCCCGGCCTGCACCTCGGAAGGGTAACGATAGTTTTCCGCGTTCGTCTCGAAGTCTTCAATGTCGAGTACTTGGTATGAGAAGTCGGGCGCGATCAGAATATCGAGATCGAGGTCAACATAACTCAGCGTTTCACCGTCGAAAGTGGGCGGCACATTGATGTTGCAGTAGAAATTTCTCAAGTCGCCATTAGGCTCCGCGAAACGAAACACGTTGTACCAACGATCCAGCCAATATTATTCGAGGCTGTGGGTGCCGGCGGTGATTGTTCCCAGCAGATCGTGGACGACCTCATCGGGAAACTTTGCGTCAAGCACAAGAAGCGCGCCTTCTTGTTTCACTAATCTGGCCGTCCAGCGTCGATGTTCCTGGCCGTCGTATTTGCAGGCACGGACGACGATCGGTTTAGCGCTAGTTATCACCGTTCTTGGTTTGGACTTCCGCCTTCAGGCGGGAAGTTGAGTTTAAAAGCCCGCCTGAAGGCGGCACTCCAAACTTCACAGCGCCTGCCCTCTATTTCCGGCCGCTCTTATGCCAGTCGGCCAAAAACTGCGCCTGACCTTTGTCCGTCAGCGGATGATTGAACAATTGATCGATCACCTTGAAAGGCATCGTGGCGATGTCCGCCCCCATGCGTGCGGCTTCGATCACGTGAATGGGATGGCGAATACTGGCCGCCAACACTTCAGTTTTCCACTCGTAGTTGCGATAGATGTCGATGATACTTTGCAGCAACACCAGACCATCTTCGCCGATGTCGTCGAGGCGCCCGATGAAGGGACTGATGAACGACGCGCCCGCCTTGGCCGCCATGATTGCCTGGCCGGCCGAAAAGCAAAGCGTGACGTTTACTTTTATCCCATCGTCGGAAAGCGCGCGAGTGGCCTTCAAACCTTCGCGCGTAAGCGGACACTTCACCACTACGTTTTTAGCAATCGCCGCGTATTCCCGTCCTTCGCGCAACATCCCGTCAGTGTCCTGGCTCGTGACCTCGGCGGACACGGGCCCTTCGACGATTTCGCAAATCGCGGCGATGTGTTCCTTGAAGTCGACATCGCCTTCTTTGGCAATCAGCGAAGGGTTGGTGGTAACTCCGTCGGCGATGCCGAATTTCGCAGCGTCGCGAATCTCGTTTAAGTTTGCGGTATCAAGAAAGAATTTCATTGGTCCTCCGATTTGTAACGCAAACTGTTAGTTTGCGATGAGTGAGTGCGGTCAAAGCGCGCGCAAACTAACAGTTTGCGTTACAAGAACACACCAGCAACTGTATTTCGCAATACCCCAAGCCCTTCGACTTCAACCTCAACGACATCTCCGTCCTTCATTGGTGAAACTCCGGCCGGCGTTCCTGTCGCAATCAGGTCCCCCGGATACAGCGTCATGACGTTGGCTATGTACCTAATCAGAAAGGGAACTGAGAATGCCATGTCCGCAGTGCGGCCGTTCTGTTTGACCATTCCGTTTAGGCGCGTCTCGACGATCAAGTTGAGCGGATCGAGATCACTCACGATGAATGGGCCAACCGGGCAGAACGTGTCAAACGACTTCCCGCGCGTAAACTGAACGTCCTTGCGTTGCAGGTCGCGCGCGGTGACGTCGTTGACGCAGGTGTAGCCGAGCACATAACTCAACGGATCGTCGCTGTCTTTAAGTTTGCATGCACGGCGCCCGATAACCACTCCCAGTTCACCCTCGTGTTCAACCTGCCGCGAATCTCTGGGAAGCTCAATCGAGTCGCCGCTTCCGATCACCGACGACGGGGCTTTGAGAAACAGCAAAGGCTCATCCGGCATCTTGTTGCCGAGTTCCGCTGCGTGCTCTTTATAGTTCCGACCAACGCAAACGATCTTTGAAGGCGTTACCGGAGCGAGCAGCGTAACGCTTGTCAGCGAGATCGGATCGGTGGTGCGCGGCGCGGGAAACGAGTCGATAGTTTCGCCGTCGGCCAAAGGGAGAACTTTACTCCCCTCGATCACACCGAAACGTGGCGCTGAAATGTCGGAGGTTTTGAAGCGGCAGATTTTCAATGTTGTTCGCGCTTCGCGCTCATTGCAGGCAGGGTGCCCGCGCTCCCAGCCACGCTCCCCGGTTAAGGGACTGTTTCTGAAACAACTTCGGACGGTGGACTAATGTTGCCGACTTGATCCACGGCCTCCAGATAGTAGTAATACTTTTTCCCGGCTTCGACTTTTTCGTCCTGAAACGTCGTGCGCGTCAATAATGCCAAGTTCAATTTGCTCCACTTGTCTTTTGGCAGATCGGGGTCGGTCGAGCGATAGATGTTGTAACCAGCCACATCCATTTCCGGATTTGCCGGAAAGAATAGCGATAGCCGGCCCGGCGCCGCGGCGACAGTGATCGACGTGGGCGCCGATGGCCGAAAAGTGTCGCGAGGTGAAACCGTAAGCATGTCGGAGTTTAAGCTCTCGACCTGCGCGCCTTCGGTTCCCAGCGACACCGAACGAACAAAGTAGCGATAGGTGTCGCCGAATTTGAAATTCTTGTCCGCAAATCGAGTCTCCGAAACCAGCGAACTATTAATCGGCGTCTGCCCCTGGTCCCTCGCGGGATCGTCTGACTCTTCGAGCCGATACACGTTGTAGCCCAACACGTTTACCGGAGTGGAGCCATCGATGTTCGCTGACGGAGGCTGCCAGGCAATGGTAATCGACTCCTCCGCAACTTCATTCCCGGTTGAGATGATCGTTGGTGCCTGGGCTACTCGCGCGGCCGGTTCAACGACGAGAAAATTTGAGAAGGCGGCGCGCTGGCCCGAGGCGTTTACATACCGTACTGCGTAACGCAGGCGAGTTGGTTCACCGGCGAGCTCAAGCGTGTCGGTGTATGTCAGGTTGTCAGTAGCGCTTTTGATTTGATCGTAGGTTACTGAACCAATCAGAGTGGACCGGGCAGCGAAGTCTTCCTCAGTTAGGCCAAGCGGGGCGCGCGGCTGCTCAGCCAAACGGTAGACGTCGATTCGCCGGATGCTCTGCACGCTCTCGTCTTTCGCGTTTCGCTGCGGCGCGGGCCAACTCAGAATCACCTGGTTGCCGCGTTGCGCGCCGGAGAGCGCTTCGGTGCGTTGGGGCACGCGCTCGAGTGGCGGCAAGGGAGGCCGGCGCTTGCCGCAACCAGCAGACAGTAAGGCAAAAGGTAAAAGGCAAAAGGTAAAAACTCGAAAGGAATTGCGATTCACTCTGAACATGTTTGCCTTTTTACTTTTGCCTTTTGCCTTCGGCTATAAGATATACCGGCTGAGGTCCTGATCCTTGACGGTGTCTGAGAGCATTGATTCTACATAAGCTGCGTCGATGGTCTGGTTTTTGGGTTCCAGGTCCGGCCCTTCGAAGCTGATCTCTTCCAAAAGCTTTTCCATGATAGTTTGCAGCCGGCGCGCTCCAATGTTCTCTGTGTGTTCGTTTACCTGCGCCGCAAAGTTTGCAATCGAATCGATCGCGTCATCAGTAAACTCTACGATAACGTCCTCTGTGGCCATCATCGCCTGATACTGTTTGATCAGAGCGTTTTTAGGTTCCGTCAAGATGCGCTTGAAATCCTCAACCGTCAGCGACTCGAGCTCAACTCGAATGGGGAAGCGTCCCTGCAACTCCGGAATCAGATCCGATGGCTTGGAAACATGAAAAGCGCCGGCGGCGATGAAGAGGATGTGATCGGTTCGCACCATGCCGTAACGTGAGTTGACAGTGGTGCCTTCCACGATGGGCAGAATGTCGCGTTGCACGCCTTCGCGCGAGACGTCTGGTCCATGACCCGACTCACGGCCGGCAATCTTGTCAATCTCGTCGAGAAAAATAATGCCGGACGACTCCACGCGTTCGATGGCCGCGCGGGCCACCTGGTCCATGTCGATGAGGCGCTCCTCTTCCTCCTGCATGAGGTATTCAATCGCCTCGTCAACCTGCATCTTCCTACGCTTCGTCCGTCCTTGAAACATATTGCCCAACATGTCCTTCATGTTGATGCCCATCTCTTCGACGCCCTGCGGGCCGGCCAGTTCGATGACCGGAAAATTCTTTTCGCGTATCTCTATTTCAACCAGCCGGCTATCGAGCTTTCCATCGCGCAGTTGACTGCGAAGTTTTTCGCGCGTGCGGCTGAATTGATCTGGGCGCGGGCTTGAGGGGTCGGCGGTGGCATCGATCGACGCGACGGCATCCACACCGTCGTTGGCAGCCGGGTCGAAATCGTAGACGTTCGATGCCCGTGGGGGCGGCAACAGGATATCGAGAATCTGCTCTTCGACGTTTAGTTCAGCTTTCTCCGCTATTTCATCGATCTTTTCCTGCCGCGTCATGTCCACGGAAATTTCCGTGAGGTCGCGAATCATGCTCTCGACATCGCGTCCGACATAACCCACTTCAGTAAATTTCGATGCTTCGACTTTTAGGAATGGTGAGTTGGAGATGCGCGCGAGGCGGCGAGCGATCTCGGTCTTACCAACACCAGTCGAACCGATCATGATCATGTTCTTCGGCATCACGTCGACAGCCATCTCGGGGTCGAGCTTTTGCCGCCGAATCCGGTTTCGCAAAGCCACTGCGACGGCGCGCTTCGCGGCGCGTTGCCCGACGACATGCTTATCGAGCTCGGCCACGATCTGCCGAGGCGTCATATCGTCCAGCCTGACCTCTTCGCCAATTTCGCCTTCCAAGTAAATCACCATTTCAAATTACTCGACAGATTTCCTCAATTCCAATTCTTCCACGACAATATTCTGATTCGAGTAGATACAAATCTCGCCGGCAATTCCTAACGCCTCGACCGCGATATCGCGTGCCGATAGGTTTGTATGTTTCTGTAGCGCTCTCGCTGCCGCTAAGGCATAGGTCCCGCCTGAACCGATTGCCAGTACGCCGTCGTCAGGCGCGATCACGTCTCCATTTCCTGACAGCAGGAAAGAACTTTTTGTATCAGCAACGACGAGCAGCGCCTCGAGATGACGGAGAATCTTGTCAGTGCGCCACTCCTTGCTTAGTTCAATGGCAGCGCGTTCGAGGTTTCCGTGATACTGCTCGAGTTTGCTTTCGAATCGGGTTAGGAGTGAAAACGCATCGGCCGTGGCGCCGGCGAAACCTGCGAGGATAGTGTCGTTATAAAGGCGGCGAACCTTTTTCGCGTTGGCCTTCATGATCGTTTCGCCGAGCGTGACCTGGCCGTCGCCGGCCATCGCTACGTGTTCGTCTTTACGTACCAGCAACACGGTAGTGCTGCGAATGACTAAGTTTTCTCGTGGCATTTTGATAACGGTCACTATAGGAATTCGCTGGAAGGCAAGTCAAGGCGAGGTCACTCGCAGGTGCCGGTGTAGCTTGGTTGTGGCACGCGCACCTTGCGCGCGATTCACTGGCGGGGCGCGATCTCTGCAGTTTAGGATATGATGATTACACGATGGGAATTCGAGATGACGCAATTGCACAGGGCGTGATTACTACGCACCGCCCGCGCATCGGGATTACGATGCGGCTGGAACAGGAGACAGATCGCTTTTATCTCGGGCGTCATTACAGCGAAGCAATAGAAGCTGCCGGAGGCGTGCCGGTGCATCTGGGTCTGATCCCAAACGCTGGCTATATTTCCGCAGCGATGGACGAACTCGATGGGTTTCTATTGCCGGGTAGCGACTCCGACGTTGATCCACTGAGGTACGGAGTAGAGCCACACCCGAAGCTCGGCACAGTTCAACCCATCAAGGATGAAACGGATCTGCTGGTGCTGGCAGAAATTGAGAAGCGACGCCTGCCTTTGTTCGCTATCTGCTTTGGCATGCAGGTGCTGAATGTTTCTCGCGGCGGCACATTGATTCAGGACATCGGCTCGCAAGTTTCCAACGCCATCAAACATGAGCAAGGCGCGCCGCGCGACCGTCCTTCGCATGGTATTAAGTTAACGAAATCAAGCTTCCTGGCGTCACTCGCGAGAGACGATCGAGCGCTGGTAAACAGCCATCATCACCAGGCGATTGAATCCGTGGGAAGGGAACTGGTGGCGGTGGCGTGGGCCTCGGATGGTCTGATCGAAGCAGTGGAAGACACTCGGGCGGATCATTTTATTTTGGGCGTGCAGTGGCATCCGGAAATGGGATGGAAGGAAGATAAGTTTTCCCAGGCGCTATTCAACTCGTTTATTTCAGCGGCAGCGGATTACTCGGGGCAAAACAGGGATGTTGGAATCGAAGCGGACACCGAAGTCGTGATGGAATAGACCGGAGCGGCCTGAACGATATTAAAGTGAAACTTGAGCAGCTCAACTTGAAAGGCCGAGTAGCAATAGTAACCGGCGGCTCCCGAGGTATTGGTAGAGCCACTGTCGAACTCTTCGCCGAATTGGGTGCGACTATTGTTGTGAACTACCGGAAAGATGCAGAAGGCGCGGAGGCGACCGTCAGCGCGGCGCGAAAGTTGGGCGTAGAAGCGGCCGCCTTCAGTGCCGACGTTGCAAACTTGGTTGAAGCTCAAAGTCTAGTCGACTTCACGAAGGGGCGTTTCGGCCGCATTGATGTGCTGGTTTGCAACGCGGGAATTTGGGAGGGCGCGCCCGTCGATACGATGGCTCAAGAGATGTGGGACCGGACGCTCGAGATAAACCTTAAGGGCACCTGGGCCGTATGCCGTGCTGCCATTCCCGTTATGAAGGAACAGCGTTCAGGAAAGATCGTGATTGTCAGTTCAACTGCGGCCCAACGTGGCGAAGCCAACTATTCCAACTATGCCGCGTCGAAGGGCGGGCAAGTCGCGTTCACGAAATCACTGGCTGCGGAATTGGGCGCATGGGGAATCAATGTGAACGCAGTGGCGCCGGGTTGGGTTGACACTGAAATGACGCGCGAAGCTCTGGGCGACAGCGCACAGCGGGCCGCGATAGCCCGCGAGATTCCAGTCGGGCGAGTAGCCACGCCCGAAGAAATAGCCGCACCGATCGCCTTTCTTTGTAGCGATTGGGCGCGGCATATTAGCGGGGAAGTATTGAATATCAACGGTGGTTCAGTTCTTTGCGGTTAGGCTTAAGGTTTTACATTAAGCCGCCGAGGCATTGGCGAGGAAACGGATGAATCGTAGCAGAATCACGCTCGGGCTTGAGAGATTACTTGAAGAAAGGATTGACCTACTCAAGGGAGCGCGGGTTGGGCTGATTTGTAATCAGGCGTCAGTGGATCATGGTTTCCGCCACGCTGCCGACATTTTTTACGAGCATCCAGAAGTTGACCTGCGCGCGCTTTTTGGTCCGCAGCACGGAATCCGCGGCGATGTTCAGGACAATATGATCGAGACCGAACACACTACGGATCTTCAAACCGGCTTGCCGATACATTCGCTTTACAGCGAAACGCGCGAACCGACCGAGGCGATGATGAGCGATGTGGATGTCTTGGTTTTTGACATGCAAGACGTCGGGTGCCGAATCTATACGTTTGCGTACACGATGGCCAACTCAATGGCTGCGGCGAAGCGATTCGGGAAGAAAGTAATCGTCTGCGATCGTCCCAATCCGATTAACGGAATTGACGTAGCAGGTAATGTGCTGGAAGCTGAACACGCTTCCTTTGTTGGGCTATTCGCGATTCCCACTCGACACGGGATGACTCTTGGTGAACTGGCGTTGTTATTCAATAACCATTTTGGCATCGCCTGTGATCTTGAGGTTGTGCCAATGGAAGGCTGGCAGCGCACGTATTGGCTGGACGAAACCGACTCGCCCTGGGTTCTGCCTTCGCCAAACATGCCCACGCTTGATTCAGCCACCGTCTTTCCGGGAACCGTTCATTTCGAGGGCACGCAAATCTCTGAGGGGCGGGGAACCACTCGTCCGTTTGAACTGGTCGGCGCTCCTTATGTTGACTCGGAGCTCTATGCTTCGCAACTTAATGATTTACATTTACCCGGCGTGCATTTTCGGAGCTGTATCTTTCGTCCGACTTTTCAAAAGCACGCCGGGGTCAGTTGCGGAGGAGTGCAGATTCACGTTACTGATCGAACAGCCTTCGAGCCAGTGACGATGGGGCTTCACATGGTTAAAGTTGTTCACGACCTCTATCCGAACGAGTTTCGCTGGAAGGAGCCGCCGTATGAATACGTCTACGATCGGAATCCTTTTGACGTCATCGCCGGCACTTCAAGTATTAGGCGAGCCATTGAGACAGGCGAGGGGATTGATGCCCTTCGGGAAAGTTGGAAGCCGGGGCTGGACGAGTTTGAAAGAGCGAGGGCGAACCACCTTCTTTATTAGTTTATGTTGAGGTGACTCTTGAGAGGTCGTGGCGCCGACCGTTAATGTTAATTATTAAGCGAGGTCGAACTTGTGGTGGTCATGGTCAGGACACTGGCAAGCCAAGTTAAAGTAGATCCTTAAAGTCGGCAGCTCTCGATGTCATCTGAAGTGCTTCGTTATTTTGGAGGTTAATTTGACTAACGCAGAAAACGAGCTATCGGAAGAAACTGCTCCGCCCAGGGCTTGGTTGA
The DNA here is from genome assembly GCA_031392315.1 of Pyrinomonadaceae bacterium. Classification (GTDB taxonomy): domain Bacteria; phylum Acidobacteriota; class Blastocatellia; order Pyrinomonadales; family Pyrinomonadaceae; genus PSRF01. Next base: position 9,878 of record JANMVC010000179.1, read on the forward strand.
TGGGCACCGCGGCGTGGCTGGTCCCGGGTCTGGGTCATTTACTCCAGGGTAAATGGTGGCGTGCGCTGATGCTTGGAGGCGCGGTCTGGGCTTGCTTCATCATGGGTTTTCTCATGGGCGGCCACCTGTTTCAATACGACGGGTCACTGCTGCGAATTCCCCCGATGATTGGCAACCTTGGCGCCGGTCTCCTCTACATCGTTCCTTGGCTTATGGGAATTGGATTCGCCGATGACGTGCGACTTGCGGCCCTGCCGACGTTTGAGTTTGGCTGGACCTTTCTAATCATCGCTGGATTGCTAAACTACCTGTCCATGCTGGACGCCTTTGATATCGCCGCCGGGAGGAAGTCTTGAGACACTTTTTAGTAATGACAGTTTTCGCCGTCGCCGCCGCCGTGGTCTTCGGCGTTGTCGCCAAAGACTCGCCCAGGGACCGCTTGCTTTACGGACTTAAAGTGTTTCTTGAGTTTCTGGTCATTGGACTGGTGCTTGGCTGGGTGCTCTACTTTCTTCCATTTTAGTCTCCCCACCGGCCGGCAGCTGGTGGTTTGGACCTTCGGGGTTTAGCGAATGGCTTTGCATGAGGCTGAGGCGCTCATCTTAAGAACCTACAACTTTGGCGAAGCCGACAAAATCGTAGTTTGCCTGACGCGCCAAGCCGGACTCATTCGCGGAGTTGCCAAGGGCTGCCGAAAGCTCAAGAGCAGGTTTGGCGCATCGCTTGAACCTTTCACGTTCGCGAAAATCACTTACTATCACAAGGAAAATCAGGAGCTGGTCTCTCTGGGCCAAGTCGATATTCTCGAGTCGTATTTCAAGCTGTCCAGCGATCCGGACGCTTTGGCAGGGCTGGCGTACATGGGCGACCTGGTGATTGAGTTTTCGCCGCCCTACGAAGCTAACGAAAAGCTTTATCGGATGGTGAAGGCGTGTATTGCCGCGGTTTCAATTGCGAAACCCGATTTGCAGATGATCCTCAGATATTTCGAGGTCTGGTTACTTAAGCTCGAAGGCTATCTGCCGGATGTCGGGCGATGCGGGGAATGCCATCGGGAATTCTCTGACTCTGAACTGGCCTATCTGGGAATCGACTCGGTGTTTCGTTGCCGCGACTGTAGTCGCGGGATCGGTAAGCAGTTGTCGAGAACACTTCAGACGCAACTCCGCGCCACACACAAGCTAGCGCCATCTCCATTTGCTAAGGCATCACATGAGGTACCGGCCGGTATCCATCGCGAAATGGCTGAACTAACACATCAACTAATTGGGCGCGCACTGGAAAAACAACCGCGCCTAAGATCGACTTTGCAATGACGCCGCCCATTAAGATCTTCGCCTAATGTCTAGCTTCGGAAATCTCATCCCCAGATATGTGATCAAGAGCGCGCTGCCTTACGCGCTGTTGGCGCTTGTTCTTCTGACGGCAATTCTTCTGACGCAGCAGTCGGGACGCTTTGCGGAACTGGCGCTTTACGCCGACTTGCCACTGTCGCTCGCCGGCGAGATTGCCGTCGCGCTGTTGCCCAGTGTCTTGATCCTCACTTTGCCGGTCGCCGTTCTGGCGGGAATCGTAATCGGATTCGCGCGCATGGGGAGCGACAGCGAAATCATCGCGATGAGGGCGGCAGGCGTCGGCACCTGGACGGTGTTATGGCCGGCGCTGGTGATTGGTTTGTTGGCCAGCGGCGCCACTGCATTTCTACACCTCAAGGAGGCGCCTCAAGCCGCACGGGATCTGCGTCGCGCAGCCTTGCAAGGCGCGCTGCGAAAGCTCGAATCGCCGGTCGAGCCGCGGACGTTTAATACCGAAATACCGGGATACGTGATCTATGTGCGCGACGGAGACAAGAACCTGGGCACCTGGGGTCGCGTGTTCATCTATGCGCATGAGCAGAAGGACGGCTCGAGCCGAATAGTGACGGCGAGAGGCGGACGGATAGACTCATCAAACGAGAAGTCGGAACTGGTGTTGAGCGATGCGGTAGCCATGAAGATTCCATCTGCGCAAGCGAAGGAGCGTTCCTATGTGGTCGAGCGGCTGGACCAGTTGCGGTTGGCAATCGACACCGGCCGTGCCGAGCTGCTTGAAAATTTGAGTAAGAAGGAAGTCCAAGTCGAGGAACTGGACTGGAGCGATTTGAAACGCCAGGCTAGGTCAGAATCCGTGCCCGAGAGAAGGGAAGCGGAAAGAACGTTGCAACGGAAACTCGCTCTTTCGGCGGCGCCATTTGTCTTTGCGCTATTCGGCGGCTTGCTGGGAATGCGCGTGCGGCGCGGCGGGCGTGGAGTTGGTGTGCTGCTGTCAATCGCGGTGGTGGTGGTTTATTACCTCGTCTCTCTCCTGGGCGAGTCGCTGGCGAGGAACGGATCAGTGTCGGCAGTTGTGGGTTTGTGGATGGCGACTGCGGTAATCCTCCTATTGAGTTTTCTGCTACTGATCTTCGACAAGATCCCCCGGTTTAGATCGATCAAGCTCTTTGCCCGGCAAAAGAAAGCCGCGGACAAGACAGTCCGCGGTAGCCAGGAGCACACGCTGGGCGTAGGGCGTTCCGGATTTCCCAGCCTGCTTGATACCAGTCTATTTCAGACTCTGTCGATGAGTTTCCTGATTGGCTTTTTTTCGCTAGTTTCGATTTTCATCATCTTCACACTGTTCGAGCTTTGGCGCTTTATTGGCAGGAATCATGTACCTGCTGGAGTTGTGGCCAAGTATCTGCTTTATCTGCTACCGCTGGTTGCCGTTGAGCTGTTTCCGGCGACGATGCTGGTTACGGTGCTGATCACGTATGCATTGCTGGCGCGGCGCAGCGAGGCTGTCGCCTGGTGGGCCTCGGGCCAGAGCGTGTACCGGCTGATGATGCCGGGGCTGTTGTTTGCGATCGCCATCGGCGCCGGCACCTGGTTGGTCCAGGAACATGTTATGCCAGCCGCAAACGTGAAGCAGGAGGCACTCCGGACTCGAATCAGGGGTGGCCAGCCCCGGGCTACAACCGGAACTGGTCGCCAATGGTTGGCATCGATTGAAGACCAGCGCCTCTATTCGTACGAGTTTGACGAGCGAGCAGGGGCTTTGATTGAGCCAACCATTTATGAATTGGACCAGGAGGGCGTCCACCTGGCTCGAGTGATCAATGGCAAGTCGGGCACGTGGACCGCGACCAACCAAATGCTCGTCAGGGAAGCCGAGACGGTGAGTTTGGTCGGCGAAGGCCGGATGACAGTCGAACGGCAAATACTACCGGAGGTTCCACTCGCGGGGATCGATCCGCCGCAGGTGTTTCGTCCGACGGTGGATAAACCTTCGCAGTTAAGTGTGGTAGCACTGAGCAACTATCTCAAGTCGGCCAAACAGCGCGGAGCGGAGGTTTCGGATTTGGCTGTCGCGCTGCAACGGAAGTATGTGAATCCGTTTAGCGTGATCGTCATGGCGTTTATTGGAATGCCCTTGGCCCTCGCGTTTGGGCGACGTGGAGCGATCGTGGCGTTGTGTGTTGCGGTGGGTGTCAGCGTTGCTTACTGGGGAATCGGCGGAGGCTTTCAACAGCTAGGGAATCATGGTTTGCTG
>JANMVC010000194.1:0-26930 GCA_031392315.1 Pyrinomonadaceae bacterium
GGCGACGGAATTCACTTTTGAACTGCCTTTGACTGAACCCACAGTGCTGACTTTCGTGGCGACTTCAGTGGCCGACTCACGGATCTCGACGTCGTGCGATCGGCTGGTGCTGCCCAACGTGCCGCTGACGGGAGCGATGGCTGTAGTAGTTGTCTTGCAGGGCCTGCTGACGGCCTTGACTGAGCCTGCGGCCGGCGCATCGATCGTGGCGGGGACACCTGCGACTATCGCGGCCCAGGTGCGCATGATGTGTGGTTGTTTGATTGATAACCTCTTCTGGCCCGCCGGCAATTTCAACGTGCAGGCCATCATCGCGAATGGGCCTGACACCCAAACGCTGACGTTAAGCTATTCAGGCACGCCCAGTTTATTTTCCGCGCCGTACACTTTTCCAGCGGCCGGCAACTATGACGTAAGTATTCTGGCTACGGAGATGAACGGAAATCTGGGCAGTAGTGAGGCTGTGATCGTCGTGGTGACGTAACCGGGCAACCGAGGGAAAACGTGGAATCAATTACCGACGCGAGCGAACTGTATGAGGTCGAACGGCGCACGCGTCACGCTGAGCGGCCGGGCTTTCGGATCAGTGAACTCCAAATCTCGCCCACCCAAAGTGTACCCTGGCATTTTCACAGCTATGTGCAGGATACGTTTTACGTAATCGAAGGACAGCTCCAGCTATCGCTCCGCAATCCCGATGAAGAAGTAAGGCTTGGACCGGACGCGACTTATTCTGTTCCGCCGCGGCGGCCACACTTCGTGGCAAATGCCGGTAACACTTCGGCAACCTTTCTCGTGCTGCAGGGCGGCGGCGACTACGACTATGTGCCCCTGGGTTAGCCTGCCAGCTGGCAGACGTGTTCCGCACCGAGCCTCGTACGCTCACGCTGTCCGTGAACCACGCGCAGGAGCAGCGTGGTACGACCAAACAAACTCACATTTTTCCTGGAGCGATGACGAACAGGAATCGTCTTTCGGAATTTGGAATCAAGATCCCTTTCGTCGCTCGGCCTGATGCGTCAATCTGCCGTCGCAATCCTTCACCGCCAAACAGCAACAAGGTTGAGCTTGCCGGAGCCCATTCGATTAACTTCGGAAGCATGTCTTCGAAACGCTCGAGGGCGCGACAGGTGATGTAACCAACCGCGGGCGCAATAATGTTTTCGAACCTTTCGGCGATAACCCTGGCACGCGTGAGTTTCAACGCCTCATCTGTTGCCGAAAGGATTTCACGAAGAGCTTCGCTGAGAAAGACAGCTTTCTTGGGTGACGCTTCAATCAGAACTGCACGCAGATCCGGTCTGGCGATGAGGCAGGGAATTACTGGGAGGCCGCCGCCTGAGCCGACATCAGCGATTGCGGCGCCCGCGGGCAGATGTGCGAGCAACATGAGCGACTCAAGGATATGTCGGCGTGCAAACTCACGCGGCGAGGTGGGCGCAACCAGATGCAAGCGAGTGTTCCAGGCGTTGAGCAACTCGTAATATTTTGATAGCCCGGCGATCGTTTCAGAGTTCATTGAAACTCCGTACGTTGCGGCGTTGAGTGTAAGGGCGTTACAAAATTCGTTGATTTGCTCCGTGACGTTTTCCACAAGAACTCTTGTTTTGGCGTTCTCTCGTGAAACTTGGTGTAATTTCGTGGATCGTGTAGTCCGAACTTCAGCAAACGATCCACGAAATTACACTAAATCTCACGAACAATACGAACCAATCTCGGTTCTGGCTCGTTGAGCGCTTCCGACTTTCATGAACTGAAACCCTGGGGCGTGGCCCCAGGCGATTACATTTCGCGCCGTTGGCGCTCGCATTGTTCATCGCGACGTGCCTTGGATGTTTGGGAATGCGCGGCTCCCACTTTGCCGGTTCGTGTTGTCGCATGAGATTCTTTCATCATGTTTGACGACTTGGCAAAACAACACGAGCAACTCGGCCGAGCGGTGACTGCCATCATCTCCGCATACGCGCGCGGTTTGGACTCAACCGTGGTGGCTTCCGCGGCCACGGTTCAGGACTTGGCCAAGTTGTTCGACGAGCCTTTTCCGGAGCAGGGAATTCCAATTGAAGAGATTCTCGAACGAGTTAGGCGGGATGTGATTCCGCACGCGATGGCCGTCTCCAGCCCGCGCTATTTCGGTCAGTTTAATCCGACGCCGTTGCCGGTAGGTGTTTGGGCCGACGCGATTACTTCCGCGTTAAATCAGAATGCCGGCGCCTGGCGCAATGGCCCAACCTCCGCGATGATCGAGGCGCGTGTCCTGCGTTGGTTGTGCGAATTGGTTGGTTACGACGCCGCCAGCTTTGGCACGCTCGCGAGCGGCGGCACCGAAGCAAATCTGATTGCGCTGAAGTGTGCGCGCGACCGGGCCCATCGTGGGGCAACCGAACGCGGCGTGAGATCGGCGCCGGGCGATTTAACGGTCTACGCTTCTGAGCAGGTTCACTTTTCCATCGAACGCAGCCTGGACATTCTGGGGCTCGGTCGCAACAGTCTGCGAAAAATTGAAACTGACGCGCGGTTCCACATGCGCCCCGAGGCGTTGCGAAGCCAGATTGAAGCCGACCGCAAAGCGGGCTGCATTCCGTGTTGTGTTATCGGGATTGCCGGCACGACCTCGACCGGCGTTATCGATCCGTTGCCGGAGTTAGCCGAGATAGCGCGCGAAAACAATTGCTGGTATCACGTGGATGGGGCCTATGGCGGCACGATGGCTTTCTCAGAAAAGCATCGCGACAAACTGCGCGGCATCGCGCTGGCTGATTCAATTACGTTCGACGCTCACAAATGGATGTTTGTGCCTTTTGCTTGCGGCGCGGTGCTGGTGCGCGAAGGTGGTCGCGTCCTGCGCGATGCGTTTGATATCACGCCGGAATATTTGAACGAGGATCGCGGCGGCGCCGATGTCGAGTTTGACTTTTTTCGCTATGGTCAACTGGGCACGCGGCGATTTAATTCTCTCAAGCTTTGGATGGCGATGATGTTTATGGGCCGCCTGGGTTATGCGAGCGTCATCGAACGTCAGATTGATTTGACCGAGTATCTGGCAGAGCGCATCGATCAGTTAGTCGACTTCAAGACAGTCGGCCAGGTTGAAACGGCGGTTTGTTGTTTCAAATTTTTACCTGAGGGATCGGCAAATCTCGCCGGCAGCGAACAGGATCACATCCAGCAGCAACTGCAGCAGGAAATTGAGCGGAGCGGCGAGGCCTGGATCACTACGACCGTGCTAAACGGCAGGCGAGTGTTGAGGGCCAACATCAATAGCTTCTTGACCGAGCGCCGGCACGTTGATGATTTGGTAGAATTGCTCGAGCGCAAAAGCGCCGCGCTGAAGTAATGTAACGCAAACTGTTAGTTTGCGTTCGCCTGAGGGGACATGGAGTGCAATCTAATATGAAGGCTTGTAATGAACAGGCGGCAAAGTTTCGAATCAACTCTGCGAGTACTCAGCGATCTCTGCATCTCGGCGGTGAGTCTTTGTCGTGCCGAGATTTCACCACAGAGAGGCAGAGCACGCAGAGGCTGCGCAGAGAGTCCAATTTCTCCCTAGTGTTCCTCGTTCTATTTGGGTTGTGCACCGCTCTAGGCGTCGGCGCCCAATCCGGCACGCTGCGTTCGCTCAACGCGCTAAAGTCACAGGCTGAGTTTGATTCACTCGCCGTCACCTACGACCAGAACACGCCCTACGCGCTGCCGCATCTGCTCTTCGTTATCGACCGCAAAGACAAGAACAAAATCTATTACGTCAACACGAAGAAGTATGCCTTCCACAAAGACTTCGTGAACGGCACTTATCTGTCGCTCGAACGCGGCAAAGAATTTTTTGATAACAACTATCTGAAAGATAACCGGCGTTTCATCCTCGGCTCGCTTGCCTATCAAACGCCGATTAAGCGTTGGACGTTTGAATATTGGGAAGGCACTTTGATTTCCGCCGAGCAGGTGAAGCTCACGGCCGACGTAATCAATCGTAGTTTTTTCGCTGCCGTCGCTTACAAGCCTAATTCGCTTCGCCAGGAGGAAGAGTCGCGCAGCATTGCCGGCCTCCAGCGCGTTTTGCAAAGCGACATCGCGCGCGAGCAGTCGTATCAGGCGCTGAATGTCGCCAAAGGCATTGGGCGCATTCACGTGATCACGAAACTCGACGACCACGTCGAGATTGGTTCAAACGAAATACTGGTGCTCGACGAAGTGCCGATTCATCTACCGCCGGTTGCCGGCATCATCACGTCACAGCCGTCGACGCCGCTTTCGCATATCAACCTGCTGGCGAAAGGCTGGGGTGTTCCCAACGCCTACATCAAGAATGCAACCACGTTGCTGAAACAGTATGACGGTTGGTGGGTGACGTTTGACGCTCGTAGAGATGCGTATGGAATCAAACGGGCTGACGTCGATCAACTGCGCGAGTATCAACGGCGCCTGGCGCAACGGCTTGACGTGATGAAGCCGAAGTTTGATTTGTCGGAAATGCGACTGCTTGGGCTGGCCCAACAACGCGCCCGCGCGGCGATCGCATTTGGCGGCAAGTCAGCGAATCTGGGCGAGGTGATGAACGCGCGCCTGCCGGGAATCCTCGTGCCGGATGGGTTCACCATTCCGTTTTACTATTACGACCAGTTCATCAAAGCGAATAAGCTTGACGATGCAATCTACACCTTGCTCAACGATCAGAAGTTTGTGCACGATCCCGCTTACCGTCGGGCGCGGCTGGTGGAATTGCGCGCGCGTGTGCAGCAGGCGAAGTTTGACGACGCACTGCGGGCGAAGGTTTTGAAGCGCGTGGCGCAGCAGTTTGCGGGGAAAGGACTGTTTGTGCGCAGCTCGTCAAACTCCGAGGACTTGCCGAAGTTTAGCGGCGCCGGGTTGTACACTACGGTTCCCAACGTGCGCGGTGACCAGCAACTGATCGACGCGATCAAAACCGTTTGGGCGTCGTTATGGAACTTCGAAGCCTACGAGGCGCGCGAGCGCTCATCCATTGATCATTCAAAGATTTTCATGGCCGTGCTGATTCAGGAAGGGATAAATTCGGAAAGCTCTGGCGTGATGATCACCGCCGATCCTTTTGATAAAGACAACCGGGAAGCCATCTACATCAGCGCGAAACGCGGATTGGGTATCAAGGTCGTCGAAGGGAAGCGCGTGGCTGAGCAAATCATTTTTCGCCAACGCGCGAATGCGATTCAGGTGTTGACGCGGTCGGATGAGGATAGTCTGTTGACGTTTGACGAACGCGGCGGCGTGAAGGAAGTTGCGATCACTGGCGAGCGCGTGGTTTTAAATGATGATATCGTACGGCGTTTAGTGCGCGCGGCGACTTCGATCAGGCGCGTGTTCAGTAATCGTGAACAGGACATCGAGTGGGCCTATATGAAAGGGCAGATTTACATCGTGCAATCGCGTCCGTTCATTTCGGGTGGGTAGTTGTAACGCAAGCTGTTAGCTTGCGTCGATCTTTGAGTCCGCAAACTAACAGTTTGCGTTACAAATTATGACTAAAACAATTTTCGTAGACGGACTTCTAAACGACCACGTCGCTTTCGTAACCGGCGGCGGCACAGGCATCACGGGCGGCGTCGCGCGAGCATTAGCGGAAGCGGGCGCCAGCGTGGCGCTGGTTAGCCGCAAGCTGGAACACCTTGAACCTGCTGCGGCCGCGATAAGCGAGAATGGCGGGAAAGCTTTTGCCGTCGCGGCGGACGTTCGCAATCCGGAAGAGGTGGAGCAGGCGATTGCCGCGACCATCGCACACTTCGGCAAGATCGACATTGTCGTTAACGGCGCCGCCGGCAATTTCCTGGCTCCGGCTGAACAGTTGTCCCCCAACGGCTTCGGGACTGTAGTGGATATCGATCTCAAGGGGACCTTCAATGTCTGCCGCGCTGCTTTTGAACAGTTGAAAGAGCATCGCGGCCAGATTCTCAATATCAGCGCGACGCTGCATTACCTGGGAACGCCGATGCAGCTCCACGTCTCCGCGGCAAAAGCCGGCGTTGATGCGTTGACGCGAAATCTCGCGGTGGAGTGGGGACGCTACGGCATTCGCGTGAATGGAATCGCGCCGGGTCCGATTGAAGACACGGAAGGAATGAAGCGCCTGGTGCCTGAGTTAATCAAAGAAAAGCTTCGCAGGAATATTCCGTTAGGACGCTTCGGGCGCATCAAGGACATCGAAACCGCCGCGGTATTTCTGTGTTCAGACGCCGCGAGTTTTATTAATGGCGCAATGCTCGTCGTCGATGGTGGACAGTGGCTTTCGGCGGCAAGAATGGTTTGAGTTGGGTTCACGGTGCTGTTTAGGTTTACTTTGCGTTTCTTTGCGAGGATCTTTGCTTCCTTTGCGGTTAAAAATTATGAAGACCGCAAAGACCGCAAAGCCGGACGCAAAGTTTCGCAAAGAAGAACTGTTTTGCTTTGAGCTGAGTTTCATGACTCACCTTTCGAAATCTCGAATTAACTTTGTGCTGCTACTAGCTACCAGCCTCGCGTATGCTGTTTCCGTAAGCGCGCAGTCCGGTCAGCCGACAGACGCGGCGAAAAAAGCAAACTCGCGGCCCGTTGAAAGCGCACCTCGTGCGACCGAGCCCTTCGATGGAGCGTCGGCGGAAAAGATGGCCGCGCAGTGTGTGACGCTGGGCACCGAGGCGGGTGCGATCGATATAGAAATGATTCCCGAGGTCGCGCCTGAGACTGTGCGAAGCTTTCTGAATCTCGTCGCCACGGGCGCGCTCGATACCACAACGTTCAGCCGCGTAGTGAAGGACTTTGTTATTCAGGGCGGCAACCTGGCGACCAGCGAGCGTTGGGGCGTCGAATTGTCAAAACGCATGGCCCGCAAGCTGCCAGACGAGCCGGGCCTGGTGAAACACGTTCGCGGCATTGTCTCCATGGCGCGCCCCGAAGAAGCTAACAGCGCGACGACCAATTTCTTTATTCTGGTGGGCGTGGGCCAGCATCTTGACGGAAAGTTTTCCGCGTTTGGCCGGGTAACCAAAGGCATCGAAATCGCGGACACAATCAATCAAGCTGCGCTTCAAGGCGAGAAGCCGGAGAAGCCTGTGCGCATCAACCGCGCGGTCGTCGTCCCGTGCCCGAAAGCAGAAGCCCGACCGTAAGGGAGGGCGCAAAACATGCTGACAAGAGTTAACCCAAGGGTTTTCGCGCATTGTCTCCTGGGCGTCGTCTTGCTTAGTCTCGCTGGTTGCGCTGCGTCTGAACCGCCAAAGCTCAACCCGGGCACAGCGAAACAATTCTTAAAGTTGCGCGGCTACAATTATGACGAGCAGTCGTTTCTCGCCGCCGCGAAAGCCAGGGACGCCGCGGCGGTCCATGCCTTTCTCGCCGCCGGCATAAATCCTAATGTGAAAGATCCGAGCACCCTGGCCTCGCCAATTATCTCCGCGGCGGCGCACGGCGATGTCGAGATTGTGAGATCGCTCTTGAACGGCGGCGCTGATATTAACGCGAAGGACCGAGGCGGCTACACAGCTATGCTGCGCGCGCTCGAAAGCGACCAGGATGAAGTCGCCGAGCTATTGTTGAGCCAACCCAATCTGGACGTGAACGTGCAGGGTTTTAACGGTGTTACCGTGCTCATGCGTTATGTCGCGCGCGATCGAGAGGACCGAGTAGGAAAGATTTTAGATCGAGGTGCGAACGTAAACCTTCAGGACAGCGATGGTGACACCGCGCTGCACCGAGCGGCTCAGCGCGGCAACGTCACGATTCTACGTATCCTGCTGGCAGCAGGCGCAAATCCCAACGTCAAGAACAAGGTTGGAGGAACGCCGCTGATGTGGGCCGCAGTTTTTGGCCACAATGAGGCAGCCCGCACGCTCCTCGAACGCGGCGCTGACGTCTCTCTCAAGGACAATAAAGGAATGACCGCGGCGGCTTGGGCTATCGAAAATAAAAGGGACGAAGTAGCCGAGTTTCTGCGTGCGGCGGAAAAGAAATAGAAGTGAGTTCAAATGAAGTGTAAGGCCGGTTGCATACGAATCCAATAATTGGCGAAGGAGAAATTGCGATGCGAATTAGCTACCCCCAGAGAGCAGTTGCTCTAGGTTTTTTAGCCGTTCTTTTGTTTGCTCTGCCCGTTTTGTCTCAGGCGCAGGCGGGCTGGACGCCGGAGCAGGAAATGAAGGTCAAGACAATCGGCGCAGTGCGCGTGTCACCGGACGGCAAACGCGTAGCCTATACCGTGAGCGATGCCGTTATGAGCCCGGACAAGAGTGAGTATGTCGCGCAGATCTGGGTGGCCGACGCTGACGGAAAGGGCAGCGCTGTCCAGTTAACGTACGCCGAGAAATCTTCGGATAACCCACGCTGGTCGCCGGATGGCAGCATGCTGGCGTTTACATCCAGTCGCAGCGGCAAGAGCAATCTCTATGTTCTTCGTTTGGTTGGGGGCGAAGCCGAGCAGCTCACCGATGTCAAAAGTGGCGTCGCGAATTTCGCATGGTCTCCTGACGGGAAACGAATCGCATTCTTGCTGCGCGACGTACCCAGCGAAGATGAAGAAAAGAATAACAAGGGCAAAGACGATTGGCGTTGGATCGATGAAGCTGTGAAGCTTAACCGGCTGAACGTGATCAACGTCGAAAAGGACGCGAAGGGCAAGCGCGAGCCGCGACGCTTAACCGGCGACGCGAACGTCGAAGGCGATTTCAAATGGTCGCCGGATGGCAAGACGATTGTATTCACGCGGACAAAAGCGCCAAAGGTTGACTATTGGCCCACTGCGGATTTGCTGGCGGTTGACGTCGCTTCGGGAGAAGTGAAGACACTTGCCGCTACGACGGCAGCGGAGGGTTCACCAGCGTATTCGCCAGACGGCAAGTGGATCGCGTTCACTATTTCGGATGATCCGCCCCGCTGGGCCGGATACCAGAGATTGGCGTTGATTCCCGCCGGCGGCGGAACGCCGAAGTTGCTCCCCGAAACTTTTGACGCGCAGCCAGCAGTTATTGATTGGTCCGGAGACGGCAAGCAGATCTATTTCGTCGAGACGCGTGGAACCGTCAGCCGAGTAGCGGCTCTCGATGTGGCGACAGGCACAGTAAGAGAAATCAACAATGGCAACGAGGTGCTCGGAAATTTTTCAATGAATCGCAACGGCACCGTGCTTAGTTTCACGATGCAGTCTTCGGAGACGGCGCCCGAAGCCTTTGTGAGCAGCATGAACAGCTTCGCCCCGGTGCAAATCAGTCGCGCCAATGCAGACTTGCCAAAACTGCCCGTCGGCAAAACTGAGGTGCTTCGCTGGAAGAGCTCCGATGGACTGGAAGTGGAAGGATTGCTGACCTATCCGGTCGGTTACAAGGCGGGCACGCGAGTGCCGCTGCTGCTCGTGATCCATGGCGGACCCGCAGGAGTGTTTACGCAAAGTTATTTGGCCGGCCGAGGGCCTTATCCGCTGGCGACGTTCGCATCTCGTGGTTTTGCTGTTTTGCGCGTGAACCCGCGCGGTTCGTCCGGTTACGGCCAAAAGTTTCGCTACGCAAACATCAAGGACTGGGGCGGCGGTGATTACAATGACTTGTTGACCGGTGTGGACCGCGTGGTTCAGATGGGCGTGGCCGATCCTGAACGGCTGGGAGTGATGGGCTGGAGCTATGGCGGCTTCATGACCTCCTGGACGATAACGCAAACGCACCGATTCAAAGCAGCTTCGGTGGGCGCAGCCGTGACTAACTTGATGAGCTTCATCGGCACCGCGGATATTCCCAGTTTCATTCCTGACTATTTTGGGGCGCAGCCGTGGGAAAACCTCGAGGTTTATCGCACTCACTCGGCGATGTTCAATGCTAAGGGCGTGAAGACGCCGACGTTGATTCAACATGGTGAGGCCGACGAGCGCGTGCCCATCTCGCAGGGATACGAGTTTTACAACGCGCTCAAGGTGCAGAATGTGCCGGTGCGCATGATCGTGCTGCCGCGTATGCCGCATGGACCCAACGAACCGAAAATGGTTTTGAAAGCCAAGCAGACCAACCTCGAGTGGTTCGAAAAGTATTTGAGCGGGACTGGAAACGCGAAAACTGCTCGGAGCAACTAGCGCCGGGAGCATTTGCCTGAACTCTTGCATTCAACTGCTGCGGGCAGTTTTACAGCAGCTATTGCCAGGAATCTCGGTCAAGCCTAAGGTAAGCCCAGGACGAAGCGACAGCGCCAAACCGGGCTGAAAATAAACCGCGTGACGGCTACACAAAAGAGCAGCTCGGGGATTCAGCGAGGCGCCGCAGTTCTGATTGTTCTGCATGCGCCACGGGAAAAGTGCTGGGGGATTCTCGACGAAGTTAATCAGGCTGGCGTGTTCCTGCGCGGGCTTGATTTGAATTCGTTTGACGAGTGGCTACGCGCCGTGACGCACGAAGAGCCTTTTGTCGGTCTGGGCGATCTGTTCTTTCCCATGTGGCGCGTCGAACGAATCTCGCGGGATGAAACGTCTGGCGGAATTCCCTCGCTTAGCGAACAGGTTGAACAACGCACCGGCCGTACAGTCGAAGAATTAATTGCAACCGGCAATGACGGCTCAGGGCAGTGAAGACTAGAAACTTGGGCTTTCAATCGACGCCAGAGAGGGCTGGCGTCGAAAAATCAGTCGAGGCCCTGCTCCTGAAACGTCAACCCTCAGAAAAAAAGATTGTTGCAAGTGTGAAACACTGTTCCATTCTCGCGTTTCATGTGTTATGCTGGGCGCCAATTCGCGGCAGGCGGCGCAAAAGAGGCGCTCAGTAAATCGGACTCACGAGAATAGGAGCATGAGAAAGAGATGCAATTTATGGCTGAGGATCGAATAGGCTTGGATCGCGGCAAGGCTGTGGAAGCCGCGCTGCTAAACATCGAAAAGAGATTTGGCAAGGGATCGATTATGCGTTTGGGCGAACGCGAGGTCTCTGATATTCCGGCAATTTCCACCACGTCGTTAAGTCTTGACGTGGCGGTCGGGATTGGCGGCGTGCCGCGAGGACGAATTATTGAGATCTATGGTCCGGAAAGTTCTGGCAAAACCACGCTGGCGCTCCATATCGTGGCCGAAGCGCAGAAGGCTGGCGGAGTTGCCGCCTACATCGACGCCGAACACGCAATGGATGCCGAGTATGCGGGGAAGCTGGGCGTAAACATCGATCAGCTGCTCATCTCGCAGCCTGATTCAGGCGAACAGGCGCTGGAGATTGCGGAAGCTCTGGTGCGGTCAAATGGCGTTGACGTGATTGTGGTCGACTCAGTTGCCGCCCTGGTGCCGCGCGCGGAGTTGGACGGTGAAATGGGTGACTCTCTGCCGGGACTGCAAGCGCGTTTGATGTCGCAGGCGCTCCGCAAACTGACGGCAATCGTGGCGCAGTCAAACACCTGTTTCATCTTCATTAATCAGATTCGGGAAAAGATCGGCGTGATGTTTGGCAGCCCGGAAACTACAACCGGCGGCCGCGCGCTGAAGTTTTATGCTTCGATGCGGCTCGACATCAGGCGCATCGGCGCTATCAAAGACGCCGACCGGGTGGTGGGAAATCGCACGCGAGTTAAGGTGGCGAAGAATAAAGTGGCGCCGCCCTTTCGTGAGTGCGAATTCGACATCATGTATGGCGAGGGAATCTCGCGTGAAGGTGATGTCCTGGATCTGGCCGTCGCCCAAAGCGTGGTTGATAAGAGTGGCGCCTGGTTTTCCTACAAGGGAGATCGGCTGGGACAAGGACGCGAGAACTCGAAGGCGACACTGAAGGAGAAGCCGGAGCTGCTCAGAAAAATTGAAAGAGAAGTGAAGGTCAAGCTCGGCCTGCCTGTGCGTGAGGAACCGGCCGCGGCCGCTCCCAACGCCAAGGCTGCGGGTGCTGAGAAGAAGTAGAAACAGAATTTGAGTACAATTAGCGTTCGGCCCAGGGGATTCGTTCCCACGAGCCGAACGCTTTCTGTTGTTGGCTCTCAGTGCTTTACAGGTTGTAAATGGCCACCGATAATCCGGCGCGGCGGTGGGACAGGCATTCCTGTCTGTCCACAACAGGGGCTCCGAGTTCTACGCAATGACCGGCAGGAATGCCTGTCCGACTTATGAAATCAATCCTGATCAAAAACGGAACACTCATCACGATGGATGAACGCGACTCCATCTTTCGTGGCGATCTGTTAATCCGTAACGGCGAGATCGCCGAAATTGGAACGGTTGGTCAGCCGGCTGATATTGTCATTGATGCGGCTGGTTGCGCGGTTCTGCCCGGCTTTGTGCAAACTCATATTCATCTTTGCCAGACGATTTTTCGCGGCTCGGCCGATGACCTTTCCCTCCTTGATTGGCTGAAGAAACGTGTCTGGCCCATGGAAGCTGCTCACAATGCCTCATCAGTGAGAGCGTCTGCCCGGCTCGGGATTGCCGAACTGATCAAGGGCGGAACAACCTGCGCGCTCACCATGGAAACGGTGAACCACACCGAAGAGGTTTTTAAGGAGGTGGAGGAGACTGGATTTCGCGCCACGGTCGGCAAATGCATGATGGACAAGGGCGTCGATGTTCCTGCGGAACTCCACGAAGACACCACGGCGTCGCTGGAGGAATCCGTGCGTCTGCTTGAGAAGTGGCACGGAAAAGAAAATGGACGAATAGGTTATTGCTTCGCACCGCGCTTCGCCCTTAGTTGCACCAGCGAACTTCTTTCGCGAGTAGCTAGAATCGCCAAAGAGCGCGGAGTGATCATTCACACACACGCTTCAGAGAACAGAAACGAATGTGAAGTGGTGGAAAGAGATACCGGCTTGCGGAACGTTTCTTACCTCGAGTCGCTGGGGATTGCCGGCCCGCGCACCGTTCTGGCCCATTGCGTTCATCTGGATGAGGCAGAGTTTCGCAGCCTGGGAGAACAGGGAACAAACGTCGCCCACTGTCCTTCCTCGAATCTAAAACTCGGTTCGGGAATCGCTGAAGTCTCAAAAATGCTGAAGCGCGGGATTTCAGTTTCGCTGGGCGCTGACGGGGCCGCCT
The DNA here is from genome assembly GCA_031392315.1 of Pyrinomonadaceae bacterium. Lineage (GTDB taxonomy): Bacteria > Acidobacteriota > Blastocatellia > Pyrinomonadales > Pyrinomonadaceae > PSRF01. The sequence goes on from JANMVC010000194.1 coordinate 12,980, forward strand.
GTAACAACCGTCTCGATATGTTCACAGAAATGCGCACGATGGCCCTGCTGCAAAAAGCCATCCACGGCCCCGAGGCAATACCTGCCAGACAGGCATTGCGCACTGCCACGATGGGCGGTGCAATGGCCATGGGTTTGGGCGAGCAGATTGGGAGTTTAGAGATCGGCAAGAAGGCCGATGTGATTGTGGTGAACCTTGACTCACTCCACTCAACTCCGAGCACACGCGACCTGGTCTCAGCCCTGGTTTATTCCGCCCAGACCAGCGACATCCAAAGTGTGGTGATCGATGGCCGGCTGGTGCTAGACGATGGTGCATTGCTGACACTGGATGAAGATTCCGTACGACATGACGCAAACCATGAAAGCGCTCAACTGCTCAAACGAGCAGGGCTTGCAAACTAAAGTCTCAACAATAAATGCTTAAGTTGGGGGACGGAAAAAAGAGTTGGCTGGAAATAGCTGTGCCAGCTCGGAGGTAGCGACTGCGGGGGGCGCGATCGGCGGCCGAGCTGGCACTGGCGGGCATCGATTTTGAATCGGATGTCGTCTTTCAACTGGACTGGCGTTTGGGCGCCAACCCCATCCTCAACGAACCGGATTATACACCCATCCAGGAATCCGTCAACGAGTTTTGTGACTAATTAGACAAAACCGAGATTATTGGAGCAAAGTTGCAGTTCACTCAACAACTCCCTATACTACGCGGTCTTTCCTACCTGTTGGCCAGGTAGCTCAGTTGGTAGAGCGCGGCCCTGAAAAGGCCGGCGTCGGCGGTTCAAGTCCGTCCCTGGCCACCACTATTTTCAATAACTTAGCGACAACCAAAAAGCATGTAAAAATTTCTCGCGCGAACAATACACGTACATCGGTTCGCCTTCCTTTCACTTTTGGCGTCGCTCGTTCAAACAAAGTTCCACGTTTTCCCGCGTGCCTTTGTGCCAAAAAAACCGGGCGACCGGAGAAAGCATCCAGTCGCCCGCTCAGAGTGTAAAGGTGGGCGCGCCTTCTAGGGGATGACGGGGATCGCGACAATCCGCCCCTGTGTGACAGGGGTTCCGGGAGGTACGGAGACTAGCTCCGTTACATACAGCGTGCCGCTTCTTTCGTCGAGGGTCATCGAGGTGGGTCTGTTTAGACATCTGGCGATGACGGCCGGGGGGCCGGCTGGCGTTTCGAAACGCAGCAGGAGTCCCGGCGAGCCGAAGAAGGGTCCGGCGGAGGCGTGCTGGAGTACCAGGTAATCCGTGTCGTGGTGTTTTCTTATCGACAGCACATCGATGGCCGTCTTGAGCCTGGCGATGAACGGTGTGGGGTTGCCAGTCAGGGGATTGACTTGCGCTACCACCGAAGTTCCGGGGGGGAACGGGGCGCCTCTCAAGAGTGTTACCAGAAGCTGGCCGTTGTCGGAGGCAATGCCGGTTGGGACTGCGTCGATGAATGGCGGCCCAAGACTCGGAAACATGGGGTTCGCCACCTGCGGGAAGACAGCGAGCATCGAGAACGCGCCCGAGTTGATGTCAACCCGCCAGACCAGGTTCCGGCCGCCGTCGGTTACGTAGAGGAGATCACCGTCGTTGTCACCGTGCTCGTTATCGTCGGCCCACCTATCTCCGTCATGTCGGCTATGACCTTCAACCAGCACCAGGTCGAAGGGATTCGAGCCGCGAACATTGTTAGGGACCGCCACCGATGGCTCCGCCAGGAAGTCGGGAAAATTGGCGATGAGCTCGACCGTGATCCGATCTGCGCCGCCGTTCGATTTGCTAACTCTTTGACCACTGGCAAGCGCCTGATGATCGGCCGAGGTCAGCGTGAACCCGGTGGTATTCCTCTCCACGTAATTGCTGAATTGAATTGCCAGGACTGAACTGAAGATGGGCGAGGCTGGCGGATTCGAATTCGGCACTGCGGTGCCCGGAACGGGGCCTGCCTTGATCGTGTCGCCTATCCCGATGGCTACGTAAAGGGTCTGGTTGTGTAAGAAGAGGCCGGCAGGTCCGCCGATTTCGTTGACGTCGTTGATTCCTGAAGGTAGACCGTCCAAAAGCGTCCGGCGGTTCCCGCCGAGATCAACAATTGAGATGCGTCCGGTGTTCGGTGCGAGAGTGCCGGTCTCGGAGACGAACAAGTTACCCTTCTCGGACTGGGTCACGCCGAGCGGTACCTGGAGCCCGGAGATCAACGGAGGGCATTGGGCCATGACCGTCGTACCTGCAAGCATGACAGTCGCTGCGCACAACGCCAGTGAAAAGACTTTCGCTGCGAAAAACCGAGGGATGTACCTGTACATGGTCCTTCCTTTCTGTGTTAAGCAAGGTTCTTCAAGTTCGATCTGTTCCTTCAGATCTCCCCCAAAGTAGATCTCCGCAAAGATATGCTGGGAGCCAGATTCAGACACTCGATACAAGTGCCTTGACCAACTCATTTCTGTCTACATGCTAAGGCGGAAACGACACGAAGATTCCCTCATCATGGTCCTAACAGTTTGAGGACTACGAGGTAAACTCAAGAGCGGAGCAGCGGAAAATAAGGCTTTCCGCATCCCGAACTTAGTTTTTCGGTATCGAGGCTGGCCTGCGCTACGCGATACGTCCGCCAAACAATGGGGAAATCGATGTCAAGGTAACTGTTGGACTATGTTAGATTTGGGTTTCTGAGGCCGGTTGACTGCGAGATCGCTCATGGCTTCTTCTCAACATGAAGTAACCGAACTGCTCTTACAGTGGAGGAGTGGCGACAAAACAGCGCTCGATAAGCTTACGCCACTGGTTTACGAGGAATTGCGTCGACTGGCTCACGGCTACATCAAGCGAGAGCGACCTGGCCACACTCTACAAACTACGGCTCTTGTTCATGAAGCTTATCTCCGGTTGGTCGACCAGGAGGACATTCGCTGGCAAAACCGAGCTCACTTCTTCGCCGTATCCGCACAAGTGATGCGACATATCCTTGTTGACTACGCCAGAAAGAGTCGCTCTCGCAAGCGCGGTGGCAACGCTCAAAGGGTCAGTCTGGACGAAGTAGCGATCGTATCGCGAGAACGAGCCTCGGAGCTCGTTGAACTTGACGACGCCCTACAAAGGCTGGCCGAAAGCTACCCGCGCTGCAGTAAGCTCGTCGAATTACGCTTTTTTGGCGGATTGAACGGTCAGGATGTAGCAGAGGTCCTGGCAATCTCTGAAGCTACAGTTGAACGTGACTGGAGATTTGCCAAGGCCTGGCTCTTCCGGGAACTTCACGAATGAACTAGCAATGAAGAGCGAGCACCCGAACAGGATAGAACAGTTGTTTCAATCCGCGCTGGATCTCGCGCCTGAGCAGAGATCTGCGTTTCTCGACAAGGGCTGCGCGGGCGACGAGGAGTTGCGCCGAGATGTTGAGTCTCTGCTGGCCGCCCACCATCAGGCTGGTGATTTTATTGAAGACTCTGCCTCAGACGTTGCCGCAGGCTTGCTGGCGGAGGGGTCTTCACCGTCCTCTCTCGTCGGGCGTGCTATCGGACAGTACGAGATCCTGGCTTGCATTGGTGCGGGGGGAATGGGTGATGTTTATTTGGCCACCGACAAGATGGGTCGGAAGGTGGCCCTGAAACTTCTGAAGCCCCGGCTATCCAATGACCAGCAAGGAGTCGCGCGATTTCTCAGAGAGGCGCAGGCAGTTCTGTCTTTGAACCACCCAAACATCGTGACGGTTTACGACATCGGGCTGGATGATGAAACTCACTACATCGCCAGCGAGTTAATCGAAGGCCAGTCCCTGCGCGAGCGCCTCATACGCAAGGAGGAAATGGGAATATCGGAAGCGCTCGACATCGCTATCCAGGTGAGTAGTGCACTGGTAGCCGCCCATGAAAAAGGCATCATTCACCGCGACATCAAACCCGAAAACATCATGCTCCGGCCAGACGGCTACGTAAAAGTTGTCGACTTTGGGATCGCCAAATTAGTGGAAGGGCCAGCGGGCGGCCCTGTTGCAACAGATGTCCCAACGAAGCCAATGGTGAAGACCGCGGAAGGGTTGGCAATCGGCACGGTCCATTACATGTCACCCGAGCAGGCCCGCGGACTACCGGTGGATGCGCGGACTGACACCTGGAGTCTGGGCGTAGTGATTTATGAAATGATTTCAGGACGTAGACCATTTGATGGTGAGACAGTCGCGGATGTGCTCAACTCTCTGCTTGAGCGACAGCCGGCGCCGCTGTTTCGGTTTTGCCACGACGTCCCGGAGACGCTTGAGTGGATTGTCAACAAGGCACTGCGCAAAGAGAAAAATGAAAGATACCAAACAGCAGCCGAATTGTTGACCGACCTCAAGGAGTTGAGAAGGCGGCTGGAGTTTGTCGCTGAGCAGGAGCGATCGGGCCAGTTAATGCCGCAGAAGGCGCCGGAAGCCGTGTCAATCGGCGAAAGCATTAACCCTGAGACTGTTGCTGCCATAGTCGGCCCTACCGCCGATAGCAGGCCACACGCCACCTCCAGTGTGGAATATATGGTCAACGAGATCAAACGGCACAAGCCCGCCGGCCTGATCACCTTGACCGCGATTCTGATCGCCACAGCAATTGTCGCCTATATCTACTTCACCAGGATCAATAGGACCACCATTACCTCGATTGCCGTGTTGCCCTTAGTGAATGCCAGCAACGATCCAAACACGGAATATCTCTCGGACGGAATCAGCGGAAGTTTGATTAACAGTCTCTCGCAACTGCCGCAACTTAAGGTCATCGCCCAAAGCTCCACGTTCAAGTACAAGGGAAAAGAGATTGACCCGCAGGAGGTGGCGAATGCGTTGGGCGTGCAGGCGATTGTGACGGGAAGGATTGTGCGGCTCGGCGATACTCTGCAAATCAGCGTCGAGCTGGTAAATGCGCGCAAAAAGACACAAATTTGGGGAGATCAGTACAACCGCAAAACAGCGGATTTGCAGACGGTACAGGCAGAGATCGCGCGCACGATCTCTGAGCAGTTGCGCATTCGATTAACGAGCGCGCAAGAACAACAAGTGACGAAGCGCGCGACCGAGAATCCGGAAGCTTACCGGCTCTTCCTGAACGGAGAGTTCTACAGCGGGAAAGGACGGACAGAGGACGAAAAGAAAGCATTCGACTACTACAATCAAGCCATCACACTCGATCCGAACTTTGCACTGGCTTATGTACGGTTGGCCGAGAAATATGACTACTTTGGGAATACAGGCACACTCGATCCGAGAGAAACACAGGCCAAAGCGATGGCTGCTGCTAAGAAGGCATTGGAGCTGGATGACACGCTCGCGCAGGCGCACGCGACGCTGGGAGCTATTAAAATAAACGAGTGGGACTGGTCGGGCGCTGAGGGTGAATATAAAAGAGCTCTTGAGTTGAACCCGAATCTTGCAAGCGCTCATCGTGCGTATTCGGTTTATCTCATGATTATGGGACGGCATACAGAGGCGCTAGCCGAGATAAAGTACTCACTGCAACTCGATCCACTGGTTATTTCTGTGAGGTATCGCGAAGGAGCCACCTTATTCAATGCGCGCAGGTACGACGAAGCCATCAGACAACTACAGCAGGTGATTGAGTTGCAGCCGGACTTCAGCTACGCGCACTACTTTCTCGGCACGTCTTACGCGATGAAGGGGATGTACACGGAAGCCATCGCTGCGTATCAGAGGTTCAGCAGCATTGAAGGGGAGACTACGAGCACTCAAATCTATCTCGGCTATGTCTATGCAATGTCAGGACAGCGCGAAAAGGCGGTCGCCATCCTCAATAAATTGAAGACGACAAAGGAGTATGTCTCACCCGCCGAGTTAGCCATTCTATATACCGGGCTGGGAGATAAAGAGGGAGCGTTTCAGGAGCTCGAACGAGCTTACGGTACGCACGACCTCCAGATGCAATACCTCAAAGTTGAGCCGCACTATGATTCATTGCGTTCGGATCCGCGCTTTACAGACCTCATGCGCCGCGTCGGTCTCCCACCGTAACTGTTTGTAAAGTCGTCGGCAAGAAGCCTGATCTCTGGAAAAAACTCGACGAGCTGTTTTCACTCGGCCTCAGGGCGAGTCTGCCAAACGCGCAGCGTTTCTTGGTGAGGACTGCGCCGGTGCCGACAGACCGCGTCGACAGGCCGCAAAACGCGCGTCCATTAAAGGTCCAATAAGCGTTCCCGTGAGTCCTTCAAATGCGGTAAAGTGCTATCCATGCCGCTAAGTTCCATTGAATTACAATAGGTCCCTTCTCTTTCACGGCGGCGACACGGGCCTTAGATCTGGCGATTCGCGCGCGAATCTAGCTCTTCCAATAGCGCTTGATGCGTTCCTCTAACATAGGAAATGGGACGTACTCGGCGTTTCGCCCGCAGCGGCGAAGTTCTTCGACCATGCGCATTGCTCCGTCGGCATTTCTCGTGTGAACCAGAATTGTCGAAGCGCGTTGAAGTTGAGGGTTTCCGGCCAGCCATGAGGCTATCGCGTAGCCGGTGCGTTCATCGTCGTGGCTCAGATTGTTGTAGTGCTCGGGATGGAGATCGTGATCAAGAAAGATAGCGTCGTAAGAATTTGCGCTTAGCAATTTGAGCGCTTGCTCCACGTCGTCAGCAACATCGACGAAATCGCCTTTGAAACGCTCCTTAAACCAACGATGCCGGCGCCGATCGTCGTCCAGCAAGAACACTCGAATCGGATGGCGCTCCGCCTTTATTTGCTTGAGGCCCAGCTTGCTCAACAATGAGTGTAATAGCGGCATTTCTGTCTCGATAAAACTTCCGTTCATAATAACAATAGTTCACCTTCCCAGAATTTGAAAACCAGGCGTCATGCTACTGGAGACTTATCACAGCAGTTTGGCGATGTGGCAATAGCCTGAGCGCGACCAGATCGACCCGAAGCTGCAAAAACATTCGTCTTGACTCGATTCGTTGCGCTCGTTTGCTGCGATGTTATAATCCGGCCCATCGGTTCGCTATTACAGCTAATCATTTTTCACTTCTGCCTTGGCAAGGTAGCGCGGATTACTTTTCAATATGGTCGATTATCTCAAGGAAGTTCCACGACCCGAGCACGGTGCGGCGGCCCCTGCGGCAAAAGTCGTGTGCGAGTTTTGCAATGGGACGGGAACGCGCGTCGAACCGGGCAAGGGGGCGACTATCTGCGACTGCCGGCGCACCAACAGCGGCACTAAACTCCTCGACGCCGCGCGCATCCCGCCACGTTTTCGCGACTGCGACTTCCACAACTACTACCCGAAAAACGATTCACAGTTTTTTGCGCATAGCTTCGCTTCGAGATTGGTTGAGGAATATCCGGCCGTTGATGCGGGCCTTCTGTTTATGGGGCCAGTGGGCGTAGGGAAAACTCACCTTGCCATTGCCGTGCTCAAGGAACTGATCACCAAGAAGGGCGTGAGCAGCCTCTTTTACGAATCGGGTTCGTTGCTTAAAGCGATTCAGGATTCTTACAATCCTGTCTCCCAAACTTCGGAGATGAGGGTGTTGGCCCCAGTCTTCCAAGCTGAAGTTCTGGTATTGGATGAACTGGGCGCGACGGTGCCGACCAATTGGGTGCGCGACACGCTTTATCAGATCATTAACACGCGCTACAACAACAAGAAGCTCACGATCTTTACTACCAACTATTTCGATGAGACTCGCCGTGCCGCGGAAGATTCTGAATCCACCACGCCGCAGCGCCGGAGTCGAAGTTTCGCGTCAGAACGAATTCAGGAATTGACCACTCTCGAAGAACGCATCGGGACGCCGCTGCGGAGTCGTCTGTTTGAGATGTGCAAGAAGGTGATGATTGAAGGTGACGACTACCGCCAGCGGCTCGACGAGCGCCGGTTAGAATCCGGAAGGAATTAGGAGCGAGAGAGCCAATCGAATTCGTTTTTCATGCCCAAACGCACGGACATCCACAAAATCCTAATCATCGGTTCTGGCCCAATCGTGATCGGCCAGGCGTGTGAGTTTGACTATTCCGGCACGCAAGCCTGCCGCGCGCTGCGGCAGGAGGGTTATCAGGTTGTGCTGGTGAACTCAAATCCAGCGACGATCATGACTGACCCGGAAACCGCGGACATCACCTACATCGAACCGCTCACGGTTGAAGCTGTCAGCGCGATTATTCGCAAGGAACGACCCGATGCGCTGCTGCCGACAGTGGGCGGACAGACGGCATTGAACGTCGCGATTGCGCTCGATGATTCCGGCGTTCTCGAAGAGTGTGGCGTCGAGATGATTGGCGCCCAGCGAGAAGCGATTAAGATCGCCGAAGATCGAATGCTGTTCAAGCAGGCGATGGATGAGTTGGGACTGCTGATGCCGCGCGGCGGCTTTGCCAAGTCGTGGGCGCAGGCGCAGGAAATAGTGGAACGCACCGGCTATCCCGCGATTGTTCGACCCTCGTTCACTCTTGGGGGAACCGGCGGGGGCACGGCTTACAACCCGGAAGAGTTCGAAACGATTGTGGCCTCAGGCTTGGCTGCGTCGCCCATGCATGAGGTGCTGGTTGAAGAGTCGATCCTTGGTTGGAAAGAGTTTGAGTTGGAGGTGATGCGCGACATCGCCGACAACGTGGTGATCATCTGTTCGATTGAAAACTTCGATCCGATGGGCGTGCACACGGGCGATTCCATCACTGTCGCTCCGGCGCAGACGCTGACTGACCGCGAATACCAACGGATGCGCGACATGGCAGTGGCTATTATCCGCAAGGTTGGCGTCGAGACCGGCGGGTCAAATATTCAGTTTGCCGTAAACCCCGAGGACGGCGAGATACGCATCATTGAGATGAACCCCCGCGTTTCGCGTTCCTCGGCGCTGGCTTCGAAAGCGACCGGATTTCCGATCGCGAAGCTTGCGGCCAAGCTGGCGGTTGGGTACCGGCTGGATGAGATTGCCAACGACATCACGCAGAAAACGCCGGCGTCGTTTGAACCCACCATCGATTACGTAGTCGCTAAGATTCCAAAGTGGGACTTTGAAAAGTTTCGCGGCGCTGAAGACGTGCTGGGCACGCAAATGAAATCCGTCGGCGAAGTGATGGCCATCGGCCGCACTTTCAAAGAGGCGCTCTTCAAGGGCTTGCGCTCGCTCGAAGCATCGAAGCCGCTGCGGCTTGAAGACGTTTCCGACGATGAGTTGCAACGCAAACTGGCGCGGCCAAATTCGCAACGCTTTTCCTACATCACTTACGCGTTGCAGCATGGCTGGTCCACCGCCGAAATTTACCGGCTGTCGCGCGTGGACCCCTGGTTTCTCGATCAGCTTCAGGAAGTGATGGAAATTCAAAAAGGAATCGAAGGCCGCACGCTGGAGGATATTCCCGCCGAGCTGCTGCGTGAGTTTAAGGAAGTTGGTCTCTCGGATCGTCGGCTGGCGTATCTAACCGAGCGTTCTGAAGACGAAGTCCGCGAGTATCGCAAGAGCCAGGGCGTTGTGCCAGTTTACAAACGCGTGGACACCTGCGGCGCCGAGTTTGAGTCGTTCACACCCTATCTTTATTCAACCTACGAAACGGAGTGCGAAGCGGCGCCCACCAACCTGCGCAAGATCATGATTCTTGGCTCCGGCCCAAATCGCATTGGCCAGGGAATCGAGTTTGACTATTGCTGCTGCCACGCGTCGTTTGCGCTGCGCGACGCCGGCTTCGAAACGATCATGGTCAACTGCAATCCGGAAACAGTTTCCACCGACTACGACACGTCCGATCGACTCTATTTCGAGCCGCTGACGTTTGAAGATGTGATGAACATCGTCGATGTCGAAAAACCTGAAGGCGTGATTGTCCAGTTTGGCGGCCAGACGCCCTTGAATCTGGCGATGCGTCTGCACAAGGCGGGCGTCCCGATCATCGGCACCGCCGCCGACTCGATCGACCTGGCAGAAGATCGCAAACGCTTTGGCGCGTTGCTCAATGAACTAGGCATTCCGCAGCCGGCGAACGGCATGGCCGCAACTGGCGACGAGGCTACGAAGGTTGCGGAGCAGATTGGTTATCCGGTGCTGGTGCGGCCCAGCTATGTCCTGGGCGGCCGCGCGATGGCCATCGTCTACGACGAAGAGAGTCTGGACGAATACGTGCGCACGGCAGTCGGCTTCACTCCCGACCGGCCGGTATTGATCGATAAGTTTCTCGAGCGCGCGGCGGAGTTTGATGTGGATGCGTTAGCCGATGCGGACACCTGCGTCATCGCGGCGATCCAGGAGCATATCGAGGAGGCGGGGATTCACTCGGGCGACTCGTCGTGCGTACTGCCGCCGGTGCGGATCGATCCGGAACACATTGAAACGATGCGTCATTACACGCGTCTGCTGGCGACGGCGCTCAAGGTGCGCGGGCTGATGAATATCCAGTTTGCCATCAAGGACCATCGCGTTTACGTGCTCGAAGTTAACCCGCGCGCATCGCGCACCGTGCCTTTTGTTTCGAAGGCCACGGGCGTTCCCATCGCAAGGATCGCAGCGTTGGTGATGGCCGGGCAGCCGCTCGCAGGTTTTGATCTGCCCGCGAACCTGTCGGTGAATCGTTTCTTCATCAAGTCGCCGGTGTTTCCGTTTGCGAAGTTTCCTGGAGTCGATCCAATCCTGAGTCCGGAGATGCATTCCACCGGAGAGGTGATGGGAGTGGGCGAAACATTTGGCGAAGCTTACGGCAAGGCTATGACCGGCGCCGGGTTGACCCTGCCGAAGACGGGCATGGCATTTATCAGCGTCAACGAAGCGGACAAAGGCCAGGCCGTGGTCCTGGCGCGCAAACTGGCGCGACTCGGCTTTGAGATGATGGCCACGCTGGGAACTGCCGATCGCTTGCGAGAGGTTGGGTTGAAAGCAGAAACAGTCTTCAAAGTGAATGAAGGGCGACCGAATATCGTGGACCACATCAAGCGCGGCGCCATAGCCCTGGTGATCAATACACCGCTGGGCCGCGCATCACACTTTGATGAGCAGGCCATTCGTCGGGCGGCGCTGCAATACAACGTGCCGTGCGTGACGACGATGACGGGCGCGCAGGCTTTAGTTGAAGCGATCACCGCGCGGGAGACTGGCGGAGAAATCAACGTTCGTTCATTGCAGGAACTGCATGCGCTCAGCGCCGCGGTGCACTGACGGTTCGCGCAGCCTCTGACGCACAGAGGAACATTCCTTAAGCAGCAAAGATGCCGATTAAGATCCGCGCAATTGTGATCACAGTTAGCGACGCCTGCTCGCGTGGCGAACGCGAAGACGCATCCGGCGCAGCGTTGGTGCAACTGCTACGCGAACTTGGCGCGGAGATCGTCGAAGCCAGAATCGTTCCCGATGATCTGGAACCACTATCTGAATTGCTTCGCGCCGCCGCCCTACGCGACGACGTTAATTTAATCACCACCACCGGCGGCACCGGCTTCTCCCCGCGCGACAACACACCGGAAGCGACACGCGCCGTTATCGAACGGGAAGCGCCTGGCCTCGCCGAAGCCATGCGGATGGAAACTCTCAAGCAAACCCCGATGGCGATGATTTCGCGCGGCGTCTGCGGCATCCGCAACGGCACGTTAATTATCAATCTCCCCGGCTCACCAAAAGGCGTTCGCGAAAGCTTTGCCGTGATCGCCCCGGTGCTCAGTCACGCCATCGCCTTGCTCGCTGGCTCCCCCGGCGGCGACCTGCATTGAAATGCGGTTTGATGTTCGACAAGCTTTAAAGTTTGGCGGCTCGTGCCAACGACATGTTGGTTGGCGCTTCGTCAAACTGAAGTTTGTCGGACATTGACGGAAACTCGTCGTTGACAAGGATCGCGTGCGCGCTTAAGATTTTCGCGATCTCCAGAAATCGCATTCGCCTTCATTCGTAACAATTCGTTTCGGACCACGATGCTGCTTCAAGCAACCACTGCGACTGCAAACATCGGCTCGCCCATTACGGCCTATTGGCCGGTGATGATTTTCTTCGTCGTGGCGGTGGCGTTTCCAATTCTTCCAGTCGTCCTCGGCAGGTTTCTCCGGCCGGCGAAATGGGGGAAGGGAAAGATGCGGCCTTACGAGTGTGGCATCGATCCGAAGACTGATGCCCACACGCGGTTTACAGTTCGTTACTACATCGTCGCGATGTTGTTTTTGATTTTCGACGTCGAAACGATCTTCCTGTTGCCGTGGGCGATTATTTTCATGGGCGAGGATTTTTCGTTCACGAAGTTTGCACTGATCGAGATGTTTGTCTTTATCGGCATCCTGATCGTTGGTTACTACTACGCCTGGCGGAAGGGCGCGTTGGAGTGGGCCTAAGATGGTGAATGGTAAATGGTGAATGGTAAATGGTTGCTATTCGCCGATGAGCCTTCTTGAAAACTCGCTCCTACTATTTACGATTTACCATTTACTATTTACCAACCCATGGCTGAACACGAAGACGGCTTTCTCCTGACAAGATTCGACACGCTGATGAACGCGGTGCGCCGTAGTGTGGGCGCGAAGGCTGTCGACATGGCCGCGCCCGTGGTGAACTGGGCGCGCAAGTCTGCGCTGTGGCCCATGACTTTCGGACTCGCGTGTTGCGCGATCGAGATGATGGCGACCGGCGCAGGGCGTTTTGATATCGATCGCTTTGGCGCCGGAGTATTTCGTCCGAGTCCGCGCCAGAGTGATTTGATAATCATCGCCGGTACAGTGACTTTGAAGATGGGACCGGTAGTCAGGCGTGTTTACGAGCAGATGCCGGAGCCGAAGTGGGCGATAGCCATGGGCGCGTGCGCCTCGACGGGCGGCCCGTTTGATTCTTACTCAACTATGCAGGGCGTGGATCGTTGCATCCCGGTGGATGTGTACATTCCCGGTTGTCCTCCGCGTCCCGAAGCATTGCTTTATGGACTGATGCGCCTCCAGGACATCATCATGCGCGAGGCGCCTTCCGCTTACATCTTTGACTCAGACGGCACCGTTCATCGCCAACAGGAATACGGCGACGACGATGGCTTGCCGGCGAGTCCAGAGTCGGAGAAAATTGTGGACACGGCTTAACTAGCTCAGCATTCTCCGGCAACTTGAGCGCGGTTCGAGATTCCACCCACCTAAGACACGGACATCCCGTGTCTCCACATTCGTTTCCAATTGAACGGATTTCTGTTTCGCGTTGACCACAAGAGCGCAACCTGGTGCTGGGCTCCGGGCTACGGCTCAAAGACGCCGCAGCAAATTCGTCAAGGCAAATTAGGAGGGGTGAGATGTCAGAAAAGGCGTGGGTGAAAGTCAATCAAGTTTCGCAGCGAGTTCAGCAGCGTAAATTCCTGAGGGTCACGCCAAGTTTGGTTGTGCCGGTGTTTGCCCTCAGCGCAATGTGCTTGCTGGGCTGCGTACAGCAGGCGAATTCAGGCAGCAGCGCCAACGCGATGTCCCTTGAGAGCGTGCCTGCGAAAGTTACGATTGTCTCGGAAAAGGAAGCCGGCGATCCGATGATCATTTCCGGAACGATCTATGCGCCTGACGGGCGTACGCCGGCAGCAGGAATCGATCTCTTCGTTTATCAAACTGACGCCACCGGCCGTTATTCGACTGAGGCCACGGGTGGCGACAATCGGAACACGCGTATTCATGGAGTCGTGCGCAGCGGTGCTGACGGTCGTTACGAGTTTCGCACGATCAAGCCCGGCTCTTATCCGTCTAGTCGGAATCCCGCGCACGTCCACGCGTTCGTTTCGGGCCCGGGATATCCGGAGTATTGGATCGATGAGTATCACTTTGCGGACGATCCGTTTGTGACTGACGAAATGCGCAGCAAAGCAGGGCAGGGAAGCTTCTCATCGATCCTGACTCTGTCGCGGGGCGCGGACGGTATCTTGCGCGGCATTCGCGATATCAGGATTGAACGTTGCTCACGCAATTGCACGGGACGCTAGGCCCAGCTCGTCTAAGGGCATTGCAGCTAAACGATACTTGAGAGAGATGGAGTGCACATGAGAAACTGAGGTCCTTGAAGCAGATTCGG
>JANMVC010000217.1:0-2497 GCA_031392315.1 Pyrinomonadaceae bacterium
GCGCCGGGCGCGGCGTAGAGGATCGGGATGCTGAGAAACGCCTCGCCCTTGTAGTTGCGATCGTCCGAGTTGCCGGGATTGTGGGTCAGCGGATCGGTGGGATCGTGGACGATGATCCGCTGTTCGCGGAATACCCGCGCCGCCACCGAAATGCGATCGTCGGTCCGCACCGGCTCGAGGCCGCCCGAAGCAAAGCCGCGCGCCGCCACGGTACGGAGGAGCGAGGTGCCCTCGTCGTGTACCATGATGGAGGCTCGGCGCGCAACAGCTTCTGGCAGCGGGACAAACTGCTGTCGATCAAAATCGCTTCGAAGATGCCGTGCGGCTCTACAACCGCGCGATTGCGCTATCGGCAAACAAGCCCCAGGTCGCTGCTATTGCCCACCTGAAAATCGGCAACGCTTACATGGTTCAACGTAAGTTTGGCAACGCGGTGGTTGGATTCGAGCGCGCGATTCAACTTAATCCAAACTACGCCGAAGCTCATAACAACCTGGGCGAGGCGCTGGGGGAGTTGAAGCAGTATCCGCGAGCGATTGAGATGTTTGGCAAAGCCGCGGTGCTCGACCCCACCCTGCTGAAAGCCAAATACAATCAGGCAGTCAGTTACGACCGGATGCGCAATTTTCGGTATTCAGAGTTTGTGTTTCGAAACTTGATCAAGAGCAACCCGCAGTATTCGCTCGCCTACGACAGTCTGGCCGTCACACTCTCCAAAGCCGGTCGAGGTAAGGAGGCGATTACGATTCATGAAAAGGCCATCGCCCTCGCGCCTGAGGATCCGTCCTACTATTACAACCTCGCGATCAGCTACCTCATGTTAGGCAACACCGCCAAGGCGTCGGAACAACAGGAAAAACTGAAAACCATCGATCCCGCCATCGCCGACCGCCTCGCCAGCGTGATCATTAAGCGCCAGATGTAGTTGGCCGCTTGCGTACTCCGCGCTAATTCAGCTGACGCCATCTTGCGCAGAGATCGCAAGCGGCTTCCGGCCAGTTCGGAAATTGAAAAACGAACCCCGACTCAAACAGCCGCGTTGGAATTACTCGCCTGCTCTTCAGTATCAACTCGGTTTCGCTTCGTAGCACGAAAGCGCCGAACTCCAACATCAACTCGGTCGCTGGAAGGCCGAAGGAAATGCCCCATGCTTCGCGCAAACTCTTCATGAAACTGGAATTAGGCAGTGGATTCGGAGCGGCCAGATTCACCGGGCCGTCGAGTTCATCGTGTGCTATCAGCCAAAGCACCGCGTTCACGAAGTCCTGATCGTGGATCCAGGAGACATACTGCCGCCCATCGCCGGCGCGGCCTCCAAGTCCAAAGCGCACCAACCGCAGAAGCATGTCAAATGGGCCGTCAGCGCCCGGGCTCATCACGATTGCCGAGCGCATCAGCACCTTGCGCGTATGCGGCGTGGCCGCGGCGTTGAGTTCTCGTTCCCACTTCGTTACCACATCGATACTGAAGCGCCATGTATCCGGCGCCTTTGGTTCTGAGCCACCGATGGTTCCGTTCGCTTCGTCATTTGGCGCGTCGTAGCGATGAGCATAAAGCGTTGCGGTGCTGGCCTGTAGCCAGACACGAGGTGGGTGGCTTGCTTCACCTATTGCCTGACCGACCACGCGCGTTGATTTCACCCTTGAGTCAATGAGGACGCGGCGGTTCTCCGGCGTGTAACGGCAATTCACACTTTGGCCCGCGAGGTTGATTACACAGTCGGCACCTTCCATTTCAGACGCCCAGTTGCCCAGTGTCTCCCCATCCCATTTAACAGTGCGCCACTGATCGGTCGCCGGGTTTCGGCTGAGTACAACCACCTCGTCGCCCCGTTGATGAAACGCGCGAGCGAGAACTGTTCCAACCTGTCCGGAACCACCTGGTATGACTATCTTCATTGATCCACCTTGCTGCCTCGTTCTAATTCTCACGCCGCCAAATCCCCTCTAAGGTCGGCAACCAGGCGGAGTGCTTTCTTGCGCACCGGACGCATGAGGGGATTACTCGCTAGCGAAATAAGTTTGTCGAGGAGATCGACTGTCTGATCGACAAGCTGATAGGTGCGCGCGTGCTCGGGTGATCGGTCGTGAATCCAAAACAGGATGATACCCATGTGATACAGCCACAGCAGGTAAGGCAACTCAGCGCGCAGGTCGTTTGGGATCCGGGCCTTCGTCTCGGCTACCAAGTTCTGAAACAGCTTGATGCTTTCTTTCCGTACTGGATCAGATTCGGCAGCAAACGGATTGAGCGGGCTTCGCGGGTCGGCCGCCGTTTTGAAAAGGACACCAGCAAATTCGTGGTACGGCTCGAGCGTGGCTATTTTCATTCGCATAACGGACAGCAGGCGTTCCTTCAGCGACGATTCCTGTTGCAGGCTTCTGGTCGAGCGGCTCAGGTGTTCATCGTGAGTCTGCTGGTAGAAAGCCTGAATAAGCTCGTCCTTCGAGCCAAAGTAATGATAAGCGTTGCCGAGCGAGACACCCGCCGCTTGGGC
>JANMVC010000337.1:0-2274 GCA_031392315.1 Pyrinomonadaceae bacterium
CCTCGATGCGCTCAACCTGGAAGCCCTGATGCGCATGCTCGCGTGCCTCTATGCCTATCGCAGTCTGTTTCAAGCGCGACCCGTGCCCGCAAATGTCGCGCGGATGTTGATGCAGGATCCGCAGGTGCCGCGACACGCCCGACTGGGCGATGCCGACCGCCTCCACGAGCTCCCCCACCGAGCGCTCGCCATCGCGCAAGCACTCGATGATGCGGCGTCGGGTGGGGTCGGCGAGGATGTCGAACATGATGGTGTATATACATACCAGTGGATGTTCGGGCTGTCACAGCGGTCCGATGCGAGGTGGTGGGGAAAGGTTGCGAGCATCTGCGTAGCACAATGTCTCCGCCATCCTCTTGTGGCCCAGTGAGCTGCGGAGTAAACTGCCGCACAAATCTGTACAAGTCACCCGAGTATGCTACCAATAAAAGGCCTCTACGAGATCGCGATTCGAGTTAAGGACTTGGCGCGCGCCGAATCCTTTTACAAGGACGTGCTCGGCTTGAAAGAAGGACTCCGCGACGAGCGCCGAAACTGGATTTTTCTCTGGGCCGCCGGGAATGCCGGAATGGTGGTGTTGCAGGAAGACAAGGGTGAATGGCCCGTCCAGCACTTTGCTTTTGTCGTGGACGAAACGGAAATAGTTCGCGCGCGGGAGTTGCTGCAAGAGAAAGGCATTGAAGTTTCCGACCCCGTCAATCATGAGTGGATGAATTCAGTGTCAGTATATTTCGAAGATCCTGACGGCCACGATCTGGAGTTGATCGCTCTGCAGAGTTAACCGGCGCCAAAATGATGAAACAAAACCCTTCAGTCAGTCTATTTTTTCTTCTGGTCTTACTTTTCACTGCGGCGCAAACGCCGCCGAACACGAATGCGAAGCCGCGGATCGTCACTGGCCACTACCGTCTGCGACAGAATGAGTTTCGTAATTCACTCGACGTGCAGCAACTGCCCGGCGGAAAGATCAAGTTTCAACTGGTCGCGCTCTGGGTGAGCTACAACAATCCGGAGAACGTCCATAATGGCGAGCTGCGGGGAATTGTGACCCTCGATAAAGGTGTCGCGATTTACGAAACTGGAACTTGCAAGATCACTATGAGGTTCACGCTCAACCGAGTCGCTATCACGGAGAGCGATGAAAGCGGAGATTGTGGCTTTGGTGCCAATGTCACCGCCGCAGGATCCTACCGGAAAATCAACAGTCGAACACCAACCTTCGATTTCTAGGCTGGTGAAACCGTCCGAATTGGCTTTGCCTCAATAGTCCTTAAGCGGCACTCATGCTCATCCGCAAGGCCTTCGATCGAACCTGCTCAATGTAGGGATTTCCCCTTCCTTCGTTCTTTTACCCAAAGCGGATTTGCACAGCATTTCAGCCAGACGCTGTGGAGGATTTCAGACCCGCCCATATTTCTGTTCCTTGCAAGTTTCCTTGCATTGACGGAAAAGAAATTATCCGTAGAATGCGCAACAACGGCGATGAGTTGCTGGGGTGAGGACAGTGACTTGTAGAGGCTGAATGTCTCCGCCAACCGATTGAGGCCGGCTCAAAAACCGGCCTCTCGGTTTTTTAGGGCACTCTTTTTCAAAAAAAATTCACTGACAAACTAATCGAATCGGGAAGCCGACGCTGTCAATCTTTGGTAGTTTTCTCCGCTGCCTGACGGCTTTTCATATAGCGACGCATGACCGCCACCTTCTCCCGAGCGTCAGGCATTCCCAGCACCACTGGCTCCAGATGCTTGAGGGACAGATACGGCGGCAAGCCCGGCATGGCGCGCAGCTCTGCCAGGAACGGTTCAAGCTTCGCATAGACGAGGACATGCTCAGTATTGATCGCATTGAACATCTCGTCTTTGATCGCTCCCAGAACCACAAACGCCGCCGCCATATCCCAATACGAGGCTACCATCCGAAATTTAGCGCTATGTTCGCCAACCAGGACTTGAAGAATGTCCTGCGTGCTTTCCGGAAAGAAGCCGGTGGCAAACCAGTCGCGCGCTTTGCGCATGGTCTCCTCAGACCGCAGTTCATACAATTTTAGAATTCCCATCATGCTCTCATGCTCGTTACTCATGTTCGGTTTTCCTTTCGCATTAAATAGGGATTAGTGACACGCCTTCTGCCGGGCGCAGAATGTGCAGCATCTTCTTTTTGCTCCGCGGCTATCCTACCCCTTCCGCGATGCAAAATTTTTGCATCTTTTGAATCGGGCAGTTTTTCCGCAGGGATTGACGCGGACTGAATTATAGTTAAAATTCGTAGTTAACG
>JANMVC010000369.1:0-8126 GCA_031392315.1 Pyrinomonadaceae bacterium
CAATTGGCAAAATCAATTGGAGAACAACAAGATTCAGTTTACGAAGTCCTTCGTAGCGCGATCCAGATTCATAACTGCGTTTCCTACGACGATGCCGCCCACGCAGTTTGTTAACGCGCTTTACGCGAATGCCGGCGTCACCCCAACGGATGTTGAACGCAGTTCCGTGATCGCTGAATTCGGTTCGGCGACGACGACGGCAGACGAGCCTTCGCGGGCCCGCGCGCTGCGGCGAGTGGCGGAGAATGCTGCCTTGGCCCAGCTTGAGTTCAACCGGGCGTTTGTGTTGATGCAGTACTTTGGTTATTTGCGAAGGAATCCAAACGACGCGCCGGAGCCAGGCCTTAACTTCGATGGCTACAATTTTTGGCTGAACAAGTTGACCCAGTTCAACGGCAACTATGTTGAGGCGGAGATGGTAAAGGCCTTCATCACGTCTGCTGAATACCGCGCGCGCTTTCCGCTTTGATGGAGTCATCACGCGGATGCGTTCGAGTTTGAGAGAGCTGGTTTTTGTTAGTGACGATCCTTCACCCGGATCATCAAGGAGGCTCGAAACCATGAAACTATCGACCACGACCACCAACCAACATCCCAATGCTCTTGAGTTAAGCGGCTCTCTTCGCCGCTGGCTGGCGATTTTGATCGTGGCAGCGTCGCTCCATTTGTCCTTGCCACTGTTGCCAGGTGCTTTTACCGCGGCCGGCCGTAACGCTTCAAGCGCGAGCGGAATAATCCGAGTCGCCGGCAGCGTCAGCATCGACGGTGTGCAGGGAATGTCCGGTCAGACGATTTTTCCGGGCAGCCAGGTTTCGACCGCGGAACGCTCAGAATCGATTATCGATTTGGGCAAGTTCACCAGGCTCCGTCTATTGCCGGAAACTGATCTAACTCTCGATTTCTCTCCGGCCCGCATTTCCAGCACGCTTCACAAGGGGACGGTGCGCGCATTCATCGCCGCCGGACTTCCGGTCAATATTCACACTGTGGGTGCCGAACTGGTGACGGATCCAAGCCAGCCAACCGAATTTACCGTTCAGGTAATAGACGAAACCACCGAGTTATCGGTTAAGACGGGACACGTCGAGCTTCGGCGTGAGAATGAGCGCAAGACAGTCGGGGCGGGCGATGTTTTCAGAACGGCCGGTGTGCCGCAAAGTCCTCCAAAAGGGGAGGATGACGGCCTCTCAAAGACGGAGAAAATTGGGATATTGGCAGCGGTTGGGGGCGTCGCCACCCTGCTTTTAGTTGTTTTTCAGGGTCGAGAGAAGCAGGAGGAGTTGAACTTCGGCGGGTGCGTGATCATTCTGAGCGGTATCCAGACCTGCCCTTGAACATCCTTCGCAGAAGTAGCTTGCCGTCGGAGCCTACCAGGCAGGTACCCGGCGTATTGATTTAAAGGCCACTCGCAGGAAGAGGCCAAGCGTGCCTCGCTGGACAGTCGTCGCGGGTGCGTGCTAACTTACCTCGACACTTAATCTTAGCGGTTGCCGTCATTTACGCGGACTTTACTGCTGTTCAGGAGGATCATTTTAAGCAGTGCCTTTAGCAAAAGAAACCAAAGAACAGATTCTTACCGACTTCCGTAGTCATGAATCAGATACCGGGTCGCCTCAGGTTCAGGTGGCTCTACTCAGCAAACGTATTAACGAGCTCACGGAGCACTTCAAAATACACAAGAAAGACAACCACTCGCGGCGTGGCCTGCTCAAGATGGTCTCGCAGCGTAGAAGTATGTTGGATTATTTGAAGCGTACAGACATCGAACGTTACCACGAGGTGGTTGCGCGTCTGGGCCTTCGCCGTTAAGTCAAAAACTATCAACCGAAACCGGATAACTTCGAATCTTAGTTCCCAGGCCCGCGTCTATCGAAGAACTTGCAAAAGGTGCCGAACGTGACGGCGATACCCAACTCAAGCAGACGCGTTTTGGCATTAGCGTACCGCACGAAAAAGGCGGCATGAGCTCACGGTAAGGGCTTGTGCCGCTTTTTCTTTTGTGGTTTCAAGTTTCCCCTCGCTTCACGTGGCGAGATTTCAAACTATTTCCAAAATTGAGCGAGGCGCATGAGACGCTCGCCGGCCTGATTGGTTCAGGCCAATTGTCCGAAGGAGACAAAAAACATGACAGTTAAGAAGTACCTCAAAGAATCGATAAAATTAGGCGACCAGGAATTGACCATAGAAACCGGGCGTGTCGCCAAGCAGGCTGATGGTTCAGTAATTGTGAGATATGGCGACACGATGCTGTTGGTTGCGGCGGTGGCCGCTGCGAGTCCGCGCGAGGGAATCGACTTTTTCCCGCTCACCGTGGAATATCGCGAGTCAAACTATGCCGCCGGCCGGATTCCCGGCAACTACTTCCGGCGCGAAGGCCGGCCGGGCGAAAAGGAAGTTATTACCTGCCGCATGATCGACCGTCCTTGTCGCCCACTCTTTGCGGAAGGGTTCCGAAATGAAACGCAGGTTATTGCCAGCGTCATCTCGGCTGACACTGAGAACAATCCCGATGTGCTCGCGATCACCGGCGCGTCGTGCGCGCTGTACCTTTCAGATATTCCGTTTCTGAACCCGATTGCCGGTGTTCGTATCGGGCTGATTGAGGGCCGCTACATTATTAACCCGACTTACGACGAGGTTCGCGAGTCGCGGTTGAATCTGGTTGTAGCGGGTACGGAAGAAGCGATTGTGATGGTCGAGGCCGGTGCTTCTGAAGTTTCCGAAGAGATCATGCTCGAAGCCCTGATGCTGGCGCATAAGGAAATTAATCGTCTCTGCCGCTGGCAAAAAGAGCTTTACAAGGCACTCGATATCCAGAAGCGCGAGGTTGTGACCACGCCGATGGACGAGGAAATGCTGGGCGAAATCCAGCGAAACTACGCCGATCGCCTGCGGTCTGCTCTGGATACCACCGCTCAGGAAAAGCGCGACAGCTATGCAGCCGTCGATGCCCTGAAGAAAGAAGTTATCGAATCTTATCCGGAAGACCAGCCCGAACAGCGCGGCAAGGCCAAGAAGGTTTTCGATCATTTGAAGGAAACGATCTTCCGCGACGATATTCTAAACAACCGGCGTCGCCCCGATGGCCGTCGTTTCTCGGAAATCCGACCGATCAGCTGTGAAGTTGGCTGGTTGCCGCGCACCCACGGCTCTGCGCTTTTCACCCGTGGTGAAACGCAGGCATTGGTTACGACCACGCTCGGCACGAAGGAAGACGAGCAGTATATCGACGACATCGAAAAGGGCGAGGTCAAACGCAAGTTCCTGCTCCACTACAACTTCCCCCACTACTCGGTCGGCGAAGTTGGCCGGTTTGGTTCATCCAGCCGTCGCGAGATTGGACATGGCGCGCTCGCGCGTCGGGCGATCGAGGCAGTGTTGCCGGACGACGCTGATTTCCCCTACACGCTTCGCGTCGTCGCAGACATTACCGAGTCAAATGGTTCGTCATCGATGGCCACCGTTTGCGGCGGCATACTTTCGCTGATGGATGCCGGCGTACCTTTGAAAGCCCCAGTCGCGGGCGTGGCAATGGGATTGGTGATGGAAGGTAACAAGTATGCCATCCTCACCGACATCGCCGGCGCCGAAGACCATTATGGCGACATGGATTTCAAGGTCACGGGAACCAAGGATGGCATCACGGCGCTCCAGATGGATATCAAGATCGGCGGCATCAATGCGACGATCATGGCGGAAGCGCTCGAGCAGGCCAGGAAAGGCCGCCTGCACATTCTGGGCGTGATGGCGGAAGCGTTGGCCGCGCCGCGCGAGGAGATTTCGCTCCACGCACCTCGGATCATCCAAATCAAAATCAATCCAGACAAGATTCGCGACGTCATTGGACCAGGCGGAAAGATGATCCGTTCGCTCGTCGAGGAAACTGGAGCGAAGATCGATGTGTCTGACGACGGCACGATCTCCATCGCCACTTCGAGCGGTGAGGCTGCCGAAGCCGCAGTTGCTCGCATTCGCGGGATCACGGCTGAGGCCGAGATCGGACAGACTTACATGGGCACAGTTTCGCGGATCGTGGATTTCGGGGCCTTCGTCGAAATCTTCCCGGGAACAGACGGCCTATTGCACATCTCTGAAATTGCAGACCGCCGGGTCAAGGATGTCAGAGATGAATTAAAGGAAGGGCAGCAGATTCTTGTTAAATGCATCGGCAAAGAGGGCAACAAGATCAAACTATCGCGGAAGGCCGTCTTGCGCGATGAAGGCCGTCAGGCCGAGGCTGCAACCTCAGGCGACTCAGACTAACCCCTGGGGCGCGGACATCCCGTCCGCATTTAGCGGCTCCTTAAAACCAGGAGCAGCTACGACTTGGTTCGAAAGGGAGGTTTGCCAACTGTTTTCCGGCAAACCTCCCGTTTTACTTGGTTTAGCACGATCCCTCAGCTCACCAATACCCCTCACTTAAATTGGAATCCCTTCTTCATTAAGCATCTTTTCCTATCAACCAGCGAAACCGCCCGCTGTGTTTTAAGTCAAAAACACAATATTCATGGGCTTTAGATGTGGCGGCAGCACTAAGTTAGATGATGCAAACCTTTCCCCCACAGGAGTGACGGGAAGATATCAGGAGGGAATTCCAACCGATGATTAGTCGAGCTTTTCGCCCAACGGCGGCCATTCTTTGTATCTTGCTTTTGTCCGGTGTCCCGACATACGCGGCGCCGGTCGCAATTAGCGAGGTCATACAAGTGCTTGGCAGCTACCAAAATCCTCCCGAGCTTCGGCTCCGCGGTGTTTCCCAACAGACGAATACGCTGGTGGCAGACGGAACTGAAGGCGACCAACCTTCCGCCGTGGCCTCGGCAGCACAGCAGGAAGCCGCGGGTGATATCGCCGAGATAGCGGGCATCACCACTACCGGAGAAGTAACCGGCTCGGCTGACACTCTTCTGGCGGGTGTGGCTGTTAGCGATACCCCGCAGGGTGGCGTTGACGTTGTTGCCCAGGGAGACGTGGAAGGAACAATCTGTGACTGCGGAGAGATCACGGTACCGGGCGGAGGGTTCCCCAAGTGGCCCTTGCTGTTCCTGGCCGCGATACCTTTCTTCTTCATTCATGGTTGCGACGACTGCGAAACTCCTCCCGGACAAAACACACCTCCGGGTACGCCTGAGATTCCCGAGCCCGCATCGCTTTTGTTGTTTGGTTCAGGACTAGCGGCCTTCGGAGCCAGCTTGCGCCGGCGCTATGCCCGCGGCAAACTGACGGCGCAGATGCAGCACACGGAGGAGGGCTAACATGTTGAAAGCAATTCTTAAGACCAGCGCAATCGGTAAAGTCGCCTTCGCGGCTTTCCTGGCGATTACCTTCTGCATGGCCCATCCTGCTTCCGAAGCTCAGGCGAAGAAGCGAAAGCTTGCGAAGCATGGCACGATCAAAATTCTGTCAACTCCGGCTGGCTTGCCGCTGGAGATCGATGGCCGGCCCGAAGGTCAAACATCAAACGACTACCGTTCGTTTGATCTCGATCCCGGTCTGCACACCATCGTTATCAGTTTACCCAATGGACAAAGATGGACTCGAGAAGTTGAGCTGCCGGCGGGACGCATTAAGTGCGTGGCGCTGAATTACCGGCAGCCACCGCCAGTAACCATCTCTCCTTGCCCCTACCCCGTTAATCTCTCTGCCAACGCACAGGTGAACGAAGGGGAGATCATTACCTTCACTTCCGATACGAACTACAGCGGCTCATCTGCATTGAACTACACCTGGACGGTGAGTCCCGGAAACGCGAAGCTGTTAAGCGGCGCGGGTACGCCAACCATCTCCGTGGATTCCACCGGATTCGCGGGCCAACGAATCACAGCCACGCTGGTTGTGGACGACGGCTCAGGCGATGCCAACTGCCGGCAGACCGCACAGGCTTCGACGTATATTCCGCCGACGCCGCCACGCGAGAATCCTTCGCGCCAGTTTGACGTCTGCTGCAGTTGTTCATTCGACGACCAGAAGGCACGCCTCGACAACTTGGCAGTGGAACTGCAAAACGATCCGTCAACGATGACGTATGTAATCGCCTATGGTGGACGCCGGAGCCGCATCGGCCAGGCTGACATGCTGGGCGACCGCGCTCGCGATTACCTGGTAACGCATCGTGGTATCGACCAATCGCGCATCACCGTTCTGAATGGTGGTTTCCGCGAGGAAGACTGCGTCGAGCTTTGGGTGATTCCCAGCGGAGCCACTCCGCCAGTGGCCACGCCCACGGTCGATGCTGGTGACGTTCGGCCGGCCGCGACGCCAAGACGCGGAACTCGCCGACGAGGCCGATACTGACCCGATAACCCCGACAACCGCGAGTTGAGCAGAAGCTTGACTCAGGGAGGCAAGACACACGTCTTGCCTCCTTTTTTATAAGCTGCTGAATTGGAGGTCCGCAGTTCAGAGTCCGGCCTTTAGGCTGTTGTTTCCCAGCCTGCAAGCTAAAGCTTGTACTCTAGACTCCTCTTTCCATGCTGCATTGACGCGCACGGGAGCGTGTGGTAACAATCACTGCATCCCCCTTGAATCAAAATTCATTCTGAGGCCTGACGGAATTGTCAGCTTGGGTAGGAGGATTTCTTAATGGGTGATGATAATGGTGGAGGAGGCGGCAGCGCGGGCGTTGTTGCGGTTTTGGTGATCTTTGTGATCGTCGTTTTCGTAGTGCTCTTTGCCTTCCGCGGCAGGTTGTTTGGCGGTGGCGGAACACAGAAGATCGACGTCAACGTGACCGCGCCAGCGCCGAGCAAGTAGCCAGCATCCACAGTTAAAAGGACAAAAGAGGAGCGCTTGCAGGGCGCTCCTCTTTTTCATCGTTTTACTATTCACGATTCACTATTTACTATTCACTTCCTATGTCAGCTCCTAACATTGAAACCATAGTGTCCCTGGCCAAGCGGCGTGGGTTTGTCTTTCCATCTTCTGAAATCTACGGCGGCCTCGGCAGCGCCTGGGACTACGGCCCACTCGGCGTCGAACTCTGCAACAACGTCAAGCAGGCCTGGTGGCGCTGGATGGTTTACGAGCGCGACGACATCGAAGGGCTCGATTCATCGATCATTCTGAATCGGTTAGCCTGGAAGTATTCGGGACATGAAGACACTTTCAGCGATCCGTTGGTTGACTGCCGCGAATGCAAGACGCGGCTGCGCGCCGACAAACTCGAGGACGGCAAGTGTCCAAACTGCGGCTCGACCAAGCTAACCGAGCCGCGGCCATTTAACCTGATGTTTCAGACGCACGTCGGCGCGACATCCGAAGGCGACGAGTCGTCGCTGGTCTATCTCCGCCCCGAAACCGCCCAGGGCATCTTCATTAACTTCGCAAACGTGTTGACGACCAGCCGGCGCAAGCTTCCGTTTGGCGTGGCCCAGATCGGCAAGTCGTTTCGCAACGAAGTGACGCCGGGAAATTTCATTTTCCGCACGCGCGAGTTTGAGCAGATGGAGATGGAGTATTTCGTTCGCCCCGGCGAAGACGAGCTCGCGCATCAGGAATGGATTGATAGTTGTTTCGAGTGGTTCACTCGGCTGGGCATTGCCGCAGACAATCTTCGTCTTTACGAGCAGCCGAAAGAGGAGTTGGCACATTACGCCAAGCGCACGGTTGATATTCAATACCGCTTTTTTCCGGAGCGTGCCGAAGACGAGCGTCAGTGGGATGAACTGATGGGCATCGCCAATCGAACAGATTTCGATCTGCGCACGCACTCCAAAAAGCCGGAAGACGCCGAAGGCAAGAGGCTCAATCCTGACTCCACCGAAGACCTTTCGTACTTCGATGAAGCCACGAAGCAGCGTTTCTACCCGTACGTGATCGAGCCCGCGGCTGGGGTGAATCGCACCGTGCTTTCCGTTTTGATGGACGCCTATTCCGAGAAGACAAACGACAAGGGCGAGACGCGTGTGATTCTAAGGCTCGCTCCGTCGCTGGCGCCGATCAAGGCAGCGATCCTGCCGCTGGCGAAGAATAAGCCGGAGATCGTGGGCCTGGCGAAATCAATTAAGCGTTCGCTGCAGCCTGCCTTGCGCGCGGTCTACGACGACACTGGCGGCATCGGCAAACTTTACGCGCGCCAGGACGAGATTGGCACGCCCTTCTGTGTGACGGTTGATCATCAGTCGCTC
>JANMVC010000389.1:0-17199 GCA_031392315.1 Pyrinomonadaceae bacterium
GGCAGAGTTAGAATTGGAATTTGGGCTGCTGTAATGTCGGCGTATTCGCCGATAGTTGGTGTCGGTGAAAACAGCGTCCTGCAACGCCTCGCACCGTATGCGCAAATTGACGGTCGCAACTCCAAGTTGAGCGGCCAATCGAAAGGCTTCTCAATTATTCTTGTCCAAACTGAAGAAGTTCCGAACAACCAGCTCAAAGATTGCTTCAGGCAGGAGCTGCCGCAGAAGCGTGGCAGACTTCGCCTGTTGCCCAATGACATAGCGCAAGTGGGGCGACGAGCTGGCAATGATCTTGAGCACGGTTTCCATGTAGCGCGGTGATGTTGAGATGACGAGCTTGTTGCTCTTCTCATCCCCCACCACCGTCACTTCCTCCTCAAGAATTGTCGGATGCGAACCAGTGCGCGTGTGAATAACCGAATTGTCCTGGACGTTTGAGCGGTCGCCAATTCGTATGTGATACATGTCGCCGCGCAAGGTAGCGTTGCACCAGATGGACGATTCCTCGCCCAGGTGAACGTCGCCGATAACCTGCGCGCTGACGTCGACATATGCGCTCTCTGGAATCTGCGGATGGACTCCGCGAAAAGGTCTAATCATATTTTTGCGTCATAGTAGCATAAACATCAGTTCATTTTTGGAGTGCGGTGGCAACGAAAGCGCGACACCGCTTTGGATGGGTGGACCCAAAGCGCCGCCGCACTCGATAGTCGCCGCGCACTCCAAAAGAGTTGCCAGTCAACCTGTCAGAGCCTGTCCCGCGCGCAATGCCTATGCTAAATTGAGCGCATGCTCACGCGACAAGTCACGTCGATTGTTCTGATTGCTATCGCCGTCGCGGCCGCTTCCTGCGCCGGCGCGCTGTATAAAGTGAAGCCCGCGGTGGAGATGGCGCCGCTGGCGGAAAACGCCAAATCAGCCAGCGCGGGCGGCGTGTCGGTGCGGGTGGCCCCACTCATGAGCGACGAAGATAGCCAGGACCTCTTCGAAGCAAACTTGCCTTTGAGCGGAATATTGCCGGTCCAGGTTGAGATGGTGTTTGAGAGCGGCGTAGCAGTTGAAATAAAGCGCGCGCGTTTTCATCTGCGCGACGGCGAAGGAAAAGAGTGGAAACTGATCTCAGCGAAAGAGGCTATCTCGCGCGTTTTGAAAGCCAACGAGGTCTACGCCTACAATCCAAACTCACGCAAGCAATTTGAAAAGGAGTTTGCCGCCTACGCGGTCGATTTGAAGCTGCCGCTTTCGGACACCGACCGTCGCCGCCAGGGTTTCCTATTCTTTCAAACGCCAAAAAAGGAACCCGTAGCCAGTCCGCAAGGCCTGGTTCTCAGTGTTGAAGGCTTGCCTCAACGAGTAGAAATTCCGCTCAATTAGCCGCTCAGGCGAGTCTGCCACAGATTTTCACGGATACGCGAATCAGGAAAAACTAGAGCCAGCTAATGAAGCTATGCCGCTGGTTTGTTCCCTGCCTAATCAGATCGGTGTCTATCCGCGTGAATTTGTGGCCGCTTATCCGGTCGAACCAAAACCACCGCTACCTCTGTCGGTCTCGGTGATCTCGTCGGCCCAGGCGGGCGTGGGTGTGATGATCTTCTCGATGATCAACTGGCAAGTCTTGCTCCCAGCCGCCAGTTGAATCGTTTCGCTTCCTGCGTTGAGGAGCAGGCAAAGAATCTCGCCGCGATAGTCGGCATCGATAACGCCAGCGAGAGTGTCGAGTCCATTCTTAGTAGCCAGACCCGAACGCGGCGCGACGCGACCGTAATATCCCTCGGGAATAGCAACCGCCAGTCCGGTGCGCGCGAGGCAGCGCTCGCCGGGAAGAATCGTCAAATCTTCAATCGCGTAGATATCCAGGCCGGCGGCGAAGGCGCTGCCGCGGGTGGGCAATACTGCGCGGGGATCAAGTCTCTTGAAACCGAGGGGCGACGATTCCGAGTTTGCCGAGTCGGGCGAGTCTTCTGATCGTTGAGGGGAAGAACTCATAGTGGTCATCATCACATCTTTGGTAGTGTCACACCGCGTTGACCCTGGTACTTGCCGCCTCGGTCTTTGTAGGACGTTTCGCAAACTTCATCCGACTCAAAAAACACAACCTGCGCCACGCCTTCGTTGGCATAAATCTTCGCCGGCAATGGCGTCGTGTTGGAAAACTCAAGCGTGACATAACCTTCCCACTCGGGTTCAAACGGCGTGACGTTAACCAGAATTCCACATCTGGCGTAGGTGCTCTTGCCGAGACAGACGGTCAGCACATTTCGCGGGATGCGAAAATATTCAACGGTGCGCGCGAGGGCAAAGCTGTTTGGCGGAATCAGCACCGAGTCGGCCTTCACATCGACGAAATTCTTCGCGTCGAATTGTTTCGGGTCAACAATCGTGCTGTTGATGTTTGTGAACAGCTTGAACTCGTCAGCGCAGCGAATGTCGTAGCCATAGCTGGACGTGCCGTAGGAGACGATGCGACGTCCGTCTATTTCCTTAACCTGGCCGGGTTCAAACGGCTCGATCATGCCAAAGTCCGTCGCCATCCGGCGGATCCATTTGTCTGATTTTATGCTCATGATTTTGAGACGAGAGAATACCGGGCGACCGGGCAAACAGCAAATACCAGTCGGCAGTCCGCAGTCGGCAGTCCGCAGTCGCCAGTCGTCAGTCGGCAGTCAGCGGTCGGAAGTCAACAGGTTTCTGCTGACTGCGTACTGCCGACTGTGGTGACTGGCGACTGGGTGACTGGCGACTGTTTGATTACTGAGTGCTGACTGCGGTCTTCTTGATATTGATTGTCCCAGCACCAATCGTCAGGTTGAAAAATGCGCCGCCGGCGCCGGTGCGGGCCTTCATCTTCCGCGGCGTCAAGCCGGGCTTTTCACGAGCCTCCAAGCCGGGGTAAGCGTAATTGATCTCGCCCGCCTGGATAACTTCTCCGTCGAGATCGGCGCTGAAGCCGGAAGGGAGTTGGAGCGTGATCTCACCGGCCGCTACCCGAATGTCCACGCCGCCGCGGCGCCAGCTTCTTACCGGAACGGTTAAATTCACCCTGCCGGTAGCGATCGTCACTGCCAAAGATCCGCCGCCGAGATTAAGATTCGTTTCGCTCTCGGCGGCAGTTATCCTCACGTCTCCTTCAGTGCCGGCGAGACTGATCGCGCCTTTCCCGGCATTGATATCAAGATCAATATTGATGGGGACGCGAATGCGATAGTCGATTTTCCACGGCAAGCCGAGGAGTTCTTTGGGAAACTTTTTTGCGGCGGTCCGCATGAAGGCCTTGTCGTGGGTGCCGACCGTCATTACGGTGATGTGATTCGAGTCGTCATCAAGCGCGAAATTATTGAGCACCGCCAGGCGATCAAGATCTGCTTCGGTGTCTGCGCGCAATTCAATCTCCGCTGTGATGTCAACCTCGTTCCGCTGCCAGGCCTCGATCCTGATTGAACCCGCGGGCGCGCCAACCAAAGTCAGCGTTCCACCATAACCAAAACGGCGCACCTCGTGGCGCGTGGTCGTGCGCACCAGCGCAGGCACCCGATTGGGATCGGGTAACTTTTTTTTCTGGGCATTAACAGGCGACGACAACGGCGAGATGACGGAGAAAAGGAGGGCCGCCGCCAGGATTGGTAAGAAGGCTGAATTGGACTTCATGAAAACCTTGTGGATTCGGTGAAACTATTTCAGTTTGTTTGTCTGTTGCCGATAGTAGCATTCGAGCGCGGCTCGCGCATCGCGTGCGCAAAATAAAGGGACGCCAGATCAAACCGATCAAGGCGTCCGCAGAAGATGGATTGCAAAGACGAAATTCTATCGGCGGTGGAAGGTGATGCTGCCATTGAAATTTGTGACTGTCACCCGCGAACGGCCATCGACTACTTCGCCTTCGTATTTGCGCCCGCCGCCCAGGTTTTTGAATCGGTCATTCCAAAACTCGCCCAGCGCAATTTGCTTTGTCGGCGCTGACGCGGTGAGATGAAACGCAGACTGCGCGGGAATACGGATCGTGATGTGGCCCTTGCCGGACTGAAACTGATAGGTCCCTTTGCGTGCAAATTCTCCGTCGAAGTAGATATCTCCGATCGTGTTCTGCGCGTAGACTTGCGACGCGCTGATGTCCCTGAGCTGGATGTCGCCCTCGAGGGATACGTGTGCCCGTACCAGATCGCCGCGAATATTGCTGACCGTGATCTGCCCCCGCTTGGTTTCCAAATCTACTGAAGAGTTGACGGGCACTTGCAGCTTGAAATTGACGTCGCCCACGTCGCTGCGTCCGGGGTTGTCGGCCATCACGTCGATAGTCAAACCGGAACCTGTGTGCCGCGGAGTTACATTCGCCTTGGGTGATTCCAGCGTCATCGAGAGCTTGATTTCATCACGATCCCACGACTCAACAATTATCGTACCGAAGATGTTCTTCAATACGATCCGGACGTTCTTGGCAGCCGGATATCGCTTCGACATCTGCTGCTGGGCATGCGTAAAACTCGCGCCCGGCGCGCCAAATATGAACAGCAGAGCGAGCGCCAAAAATCTTGAGTAACTACGGGGGTTAGATCGAGCAGACACCATTCGGGTTTTCATCAACGTGGAATTTCTCAACAACTAAATTTCCTGGAGTTTTCTTTGGAGACTTAGAGCGCTGCAAACTCTTTCAGCAGCGACAGCTTCTCTCTCAACGCCGCATTCAACATTTCTTCCGACACTTCATCGTAAGGGTTCTGGGTTAACGCGTCGAACGATTGGTTGACGGCTTGATCAATAACTTGCAAGTTGCGATCGAAAGTTTCGCGCATCTGAGGATTCCAGCGGGCCTTATTATATTCCACCCGTTGGTTCCAATAGGAGATCAACTGCTGCTGTTGCGAAACCCGATCACGTACGTTGGCTGCGGCAACCTTGAAGTCGGAATCTGCCGCTGCAGCTTTAAACCCAGCGTCGCCACTTTGCCAACGTCTCAATCCAACTACCGTCGAAAGTGAAACCACTAAGACAATCGCTGCCGCGGAGGCGGCCAACTGCGGAAAGGAAAGCTCCCAACTTCGACCGACCCATTTGGACCACGAGCTCTTTGGCACCGAGGCAGTTCCGGAGCCCGCGCCCGCTTCAATCATATTTCTGATCCGCAGCCAAAGCGCCCGCTCATTTGGAGGGGCGCTGTATTCGCCCCGATTGTCGCGGCAAAAGCTTACGATTGATTGCAAGTCGGTGCGCACATCCACGCAGCCGAGACATTCTTCCAAATGCTGATTAAGCTTCGCCTGATCTTCGTGGCTCAGAGCGCCATCCAGAAAATCACCGATCAAATCCTGACACTTTTCGCAGTTCATCGTCTTAGAACCTCTAACCTGCCACCAACTTCCGGGCCCTTGAAAACCACCATTGGCGGCGACTACTTTTTATGCGATCAAGGGGAGACTGCGTAAAAAACCCACGTGGCGGAAACTTTTGGTACAACTTTCAACTGTTGGCCCGGTTCAGGGGAATGAACCGACAGGCACGACAGTTGGAAGCTACTCCGCCATCTTCTGTTGCCTCAAAAGTCCGCGCAATTTCATCCGCGCCTTATGCAATTGGGATTTGGAAGTCCCAACCGAGCAGCCCAACATCCTGGCTATTTCTTCGTGTTCGTGTCCTTCAATATCGTGAAGGGTAAATACCATCTTGTAGCCGGGTGGCAATTGAGCGATGGCTTTGTCGAGCGCGATGCGATCCACTACCGGCATCGCATTGGGATTCTCAGTTCCCTTGACTATCTGGATCGGCGTTTCCCCATCATCCGTGGTCTGCTCCATCTTGACGCCGCGTTTGCGAAAATGCATCAAGACCTGATTGACCGTCAGCCGATGCAGCCAGGTGGTGAACGCCGACTCACCACGAAAGCTGCCAATTTTCCGAAAGAGCTGAATGAAAACTTCCTGCGAAAGATCCTCTGCCTCTGAAACATTGCCGGTCATTCTCAAACAAAGCGAATAGACTCGGCGATTATGACGCTGATAAAGCTGCTCAAAGGGACCCATGTCGCCTTGGGCCGCTCTCTGAGCCAGCGCGTAATCTGTTTCCTGCTTCTCGGTTTCGGCTGCCGTCACGTGTTCGTCTTGAGGCAATCGACGAAATGATTCGTCGTTTAGCGCTGGTTCGCCACGTGCATCACAAACCCAGGGATTTTCAAAGGAGCGGCGCCTCTTCCTCAACCCGACCCTGCGGTTTTGCGAGGTAAATGGCTACCCTCAGCGCGGGTGTGTGATGCAGAGCTTTGAGCGCGTCGTTGCCTTTCCCACTCGAAAGATATTGAATTTCCCCAGCCACATCAACGTTTAAGAGGGATTCATCCCAGCAGCCCACGAAGAGATTCGATTCAGCGAAGTCTCCCCGCGATTTCGGCAGTCGGGGCGGTTTGGATCAAGTCGTCCAAATCGCCAGTTGAGCGGCGCGCCTTAAGATACGGTCTCGAGGCGCGCCCTGACAAGCCGTGCTTCGAAAATTTTCTTAGCTGAGATTCATTATGCTTTCTGTTCGGAAAGGACTCGTTAGGTCCAATAGGTGCGATCAAGGGAACGATAGCCTACGGCTTCGGCCACATGGGCGGAACGGATGTCTGCGGAGCCTTCAAGATCAGCAATGGTGCGGCTGACTTTCAAGATACGGTCATACGCACGCGCTGACAATCCTAGCCGCGTCATCGCCCGTTCCAGCATCTGCTCGCTGTCTGAGTCTATGCGGCAGTGGGCGCGAATCATGCGTGGGGTCATCTCAGCGTTGGAAAAGATGTTCTCGCCTCCCAGCCGAGCACTCTGGCGTTCCCTGGCGGCGATCACTCGTCCGCGAATCGCGGCGGAGTCGTCAGTCTCTGGCGGCGTTGCGCCGGTCAAATCACGAAACTTAACCGCCGGCACATCGATATGAATATCGATGCGGTCCAGCAGCGGGCCGGATATGCGACCAACATAACGCTGAATTTGCAGCGGCGTGCAGCGACACTCGCGAGTGGGGTCATTCCAAAAGCCGCAGGGACAAGGATTCATTGCAGCGGCCAACATGAAGGAGGCAGGGAAAGTTAAGGACATCGCGGCGCGGCTGATCGTGACCTTTTGATCTTCCAAAGGTTGACGCAAAACTTCGAGAACGCTGCGATCAAATTCGGGTAACTCATCGAGAAATAAGACGCCCTTGTGGGCCAGCGAAACTTCGCCGGGACGCGGCACAGCGCCGCCTCCGATCAGGCCCGCATCGCTAATCGTGTGATGTGGCGAACGAAAGGGCCGCTCGGTTACGAGCCCGGACCGGCCGGTGAGTCCGGCCACCGAATGAATCTTAGTTAGTTCCAGGGCTGCCTCGAACTCGAGTGGCGGAAGGATGGTGGGCAGACGCTTTGCCAGCATCGTCTTGCCGGAGCCTGGTGGACCAATCAGCAATATGTTGTGTGAACCGGCACTGGCAACCTCCAAAGCGCGCTTGACAGACAGTTGGCCGCGAACCTCGCGAAAGTCTACGGCGTATTTATCGGACCTCACGAGAATTTCGGCCGGGTCAATCTTGAGCGGCTCGGGCGGATTCTCCGAGCGCAGGCCTGCCACCAATTCGACCGCGCTCCGAAGCGTGGAAACCGGGTAGACATTTACGCCCGCAACCACCGCCGCTTCTTTTGCGTTCTCGTCAGGAAGAATTACGTGTTTGATCAGCGCGTCGCGCGCGAGTATCGCAATCGGCAAGGCGCCCTTGATGGGGCGCACCCGCCCATCAAGAGACAGTTCTCCGACACACAGCACGTGGATCAGGCTGTTTTCTTCTGCCAAGTCACCGTTGGCTCCGAGGATCCCCAGCGCGATCGGCAAATCGAAACTGGCGCCTTCCTTCCGGACATCCGCCGGGGCCAGGTTGATCGTGATTCTCTGAAACGGGAAGAAGAACCCGCAGTTGGTGATAGCCGCGCGAATGCGCTCGCGCGATTCGCGTACGGCGGCGTCGGGTAAGCCGACAATGGTTACAGACAATGGCGAATCCGCTTCGCCGCGCACCGGCGTCAGGTCAACCTCTATGTCAACCAGATCGGCATTGATGCCATAGACGGCGGCGGACAGTGTGCGGAAGAGCATGGGAGGAGCCCTCTCTGCAAAAATGCTGGGAAAAATAAGGAGCCCAAAAACAAATAGAGCGCGCTTACGATTCAGATCGAAAGCGCGCTCGACAGAGTTTCCACGTTCACCGTGTGAACGTGGCAGACGCGTTAGGATTTCAAACGAACAACTTTACTTGCGGCGCGAAGGGGTTGCGGCTGCAGTTGCCGGCAACTTAACTTCCTGGCCGGCACGAAGTTCGACTTCCGCTGTGACACCGTTCAATCGGGCAACTTCCGTGGCATCGAGATTTCGGGCAGCGGCGATTCTGGCGATGGTGTCGCCTTTGCGTGCGCGAATCTTAGTCAGTCCAGCGCTGGCAGGTTCTGCGGTGCCGGGTTTGGTAGCTCGACGCCAACTCGCTAAACGAACGCCACTGTTGGGAACCACCAGCTTCGTCGCTGATGATAAATCAACACCACTATTCATTGCTTGCAGTTGAGTCAAACTCACACCCGTCCGACTAGCTACGGCCTGCAAGTTTTCACCCGGCGTCACGGAAATTACCCGAGCAGAATCGCGGCGTTCTGCGGGAATCCGTTTTAGGATTGCATAAAACTGCTTTCCCTTGCCGCCCGGAACGCGCACGTTGTAAGCCTCGCCTCGAGGAGTGACTTCACGCCTGAGTTCCGGGTTAAGAGCGCGAATCTGATCCACGCTCGCGTCGGTTGACTCCGCAACGAGCTGCAAACTGGTCGCATTCGAAACCTGAACAACGTCGTAAGCTAGCGGTGCTTCCGGACGAATTCCCTTGAACCCGTATTTCTCAGGGTTCTTGGCAATCAGGATCGTGGCGAGAATGTTGGGAACGTAGTTTCTGGTTTCCTGAGCGATGAAGGGGTAGATGGCCCAGAAATTAGCTTTGCCGGCGCGTGAAATTCCGCGGTCAATATTGCCCTGGCCAGTGTTATAAGCGCCCATCGCAAGTTCCCAGTCGCCGCGATAATGCGCCGCCAGGGCCTTCAGATAGCGTGCTGATGCGCGAGTCGCCTGCTCGAAACTATTGCGCTCGTCAATCCAGGCTGTTTGCTTCAGGCCAAACTGGCGACCTGTGCCGGGAATAAACTGCCACAAACCAGACGCCGCAGCCCATGACATTGCCTTTGGCTGCCAGGCGCTTTCCACCTGAGCCAGCCAGGTAATGTCCACGGGAACGCCTTCTTCCTTAAAAATCTGGCGCGCCAGTTTCATGTAACGCCCAGACTTGCGCAGCCCCGATTCCATGGTTGAACGGCCGCGGCCCTGATAATAATTGATGTACTGCTGAATCAGAGGATTGATCGTGAATCCGAAGTTGACGTTTTGCTTCGCCTGTTCGAGCGCCATCACATCGGCGCTGGAAACGTTCTTTTCGTCTTCCGTAAGAACCAGCTTGCTCAGCTCGTCAAGCGGCGAAGGCTCGAATTTCTGATCACGAAACCCAATGATCGGCGGGTCACTTTTCTGGGGAGTGTTTTGCGCCACCAGATCCGAAACATTGGCTGGCACCGGTCCTCGCGTAAGCGGGACTTCCTCGCGATAAATCCGCTCCACTAGCTCCAGATAGAAACCCTGAAGGCGTTGACTCGCTCTGACATCCAGGCCTGACTCAAGAATCGTGTCTACAGCCTTGTCAAAATCAGAGCGTGCCTGATCGCGTTTGTTGTCTTCGAGATTTAATTTGCCCTTGCGGAAATTGTCTTCAGCGGCGGCAATGACTTTCGTTACCTGTTCGTCAGCGCGCTGCACGGCGGTGGGAATATCACGAGCCGACGACCCCTCGGGGATCTGGCCAAAAACACTGACAGCCGGTACTGCGAGCACCGTGAATAGCATCAACCTCGCTATTAGGGTCGGGCAGCTCGTTGTCATTAATCGTCGCTCTCCTTCGCGGGTGCTTACCAATTTGCCTGTGATTTCCTTCGGAAGCGCCGTTACATAGCTTCCCTTTTCTGCGAGGTCTTTGCGGCTACCCTGATGGTATGAATGGCTTATAATCTTCGTAAAACAAAGCCCCAAAGTCAGTCCGGAGGTTATCACACGGTCTTCCGGAGAGTCAAACAAGTCCCAGTCAAATAAAGGGTTAAATGGTGAACTTTTCCACCATATCTGCGGCAGAGGTAAAGATGCTGGCGAGCTGGAAATGGTTGGGTATTGGCAGAGGAACTGGTCGAAAGTTGGCGCTCGATCCTCGATCATTACGAGGCTGAACAGGTTTCCCGAGCAATGGACCTGACGGTTACAACGCGAGGTGTGGTCGCGACGCAGACTGTGCTGCGGAAGATCTTCCCTGGACATGGCTTCGACGCGGAAATTCGCGGCATCAATCGAGAGACTTCCGATGAAACGCTCGGTAGCTTGGCTTATTTAGTTGGCGTTAGTCCGCTAGTGACAACTGACGACATCAGTGCGGAACTTCTGTCGCAGGATGGGGCTAATGTGGACCAGTGTGGAGTGGAAACAGAAGAAAAGCTTTTCGTACATGTACCAGTAATTCCGCGATGACGACGACGCGGGGGTGGCGGCCAAGTGAGTGGCCGCGGACACACCAGTTAAAGCATCGGTGAGCTGCTTCGTTGACCTTGTTCCTGCCGCAGTTGTCGGTCTTGCATCTCTCGCTTACGTGAGCGACGGTGACGCACCGGCGTTCTCTCCTTCAAGAGATCTTTATGCCTTCCGCCGATGATGTAAGCCAAAGCCTGGTAACTCAGCGACAGTAGCGACGCAGCACGGGTAACGCTGCCATTGGCCTCCGCCAGAGCTCTTCTGATCAAAGTCCCTTCAAACTTCAGAACTTCGTCCGGCAAGTTACACGGGCTGGGAATAGTCACAGCGGAGTTATCAACCTGCAAGTCCTGATTCAAGACTGCGTAGACTTTGTTGGCCGCAACATGAAATCTTCTGATCAAGTCCTGGTTTAACGATGTCGCCAAGCCCGCGCTCGCCCGTTCAAACGCAGCCTGTAGCGCCACGCGCGACAGGTTTCCCAACTCCTCAATCATAGTCAACGCCGCCAGGCCGGACACATCGCTGGCGCCGCCTTGATTTGCAACATCGATGGCCTTTTCAAAAGTGAAGCGGGCGCGCTCCTCCTGCTTGAGCCGGGCCAAAGCGATCCCCTGAGTGACGAGAGCTTCGGCTAAGAGCGCCTGTTGGCCGCTTTTCTCAAACACCTGAATGGCTTGACGGATTGCCGTCTCAGCATCAGCCAGCTTGTTTTCCGCAATGAATACCTGGGCCCGCGTTTCATCGATTTGTGCGGCTCGGACCTTATCCTTGAGCATGACCGTGAGCCGTTGGGCTTCAAGGAGAAACTTATGTGCTTCCTTGTAGCGCGAGAGGTTAAAGAGAATCAGCCCGACGTTATTTTTGACCACTGCCCGATAGACGCTGTTTCTTCCTAACGCAAAATGATGGTCAGCCCTTTCAAATTCGCTGAGTGCTCTCTGAAAATACTCATCTCGTTTCAAAGGCTCCGACCTCGCCAGATTTCTGAGCACGATAGCAACTTCATTGTGATAGGAGCCTTTGATCGTGTCGTTTGAGAGGTTCTCAAAAAGCGTGACGCTATCTTCGAGAATTCTTTGCGCCACATCGAAGCGCAAAGCTGACGACTCAACCGCAGTCAACTTAAGCAGCGCTCTGGCGCGGGAAGTTCCCTGAGGCGGCAGTAGATCCAGGGACTCGCGAAGCAGGATGCGCGCTTCTTCTACCTGTCCTGCGCGCCAATAACAGAAAGCAAGCTCCGAGCGAGCGGCACCTAACATCTTCGTGTCGCCCACGGATTCAAAATAAGTAATGCTCTCGGTGATGAGATTCTTGGCTTCCTCCTGGGCCGCCTTAATTTCCATTCTGCCGCCCAGCCATCCGCTTAGAATTCCCGCCGTAAGCATCACTTCAGCCGCCACTGCCGGATCGAGCCCGTCTGTGTTGGGGCGCCCTCCCATGAGCTTCCATAGAGGCCGCATCGCTTTTAGGGCGCCGTCACCGTCCGCTTGATCCTTTGACACTATTGCGGACTCACATCTGGAGACCGCATCTTCATCAGCGGTTAAGTGCGAAACGGCCTGCCTGGTTAGCGAGCTTGTCTTCATGGAACTATAAAATCCCTTCGCGAGTGAGCGTAAGAAGTCGAATTGCCGCCGCGATATTAGTGGTCTCTCCGAGCCCGTGCAAGAGAATCCGGAAGTTGCCGGATCTCAGCCAATGTAAAAAATCTTGCATCGCGGTTCGGGCGCAGGCGATGGCGCTATTCCTACGAATTACGGATGCTTGGGGGGCGGCAAACGGATGCTAGGTCCTTCGCGTTGGTGGGGCGATCACCTTTGCTGCACCTAAGGAAAACCTCCCTGGCGGGCGGCTGAGATGTGCCGTCGCGTCGAAGGTCAAGCTTCCTTAAACAACTAACGCGGGGCTGCTTCCAATTCCTCGATCAATGCGCCGAAGCTTCGCTAGACTCGCCTGGCTCCGGCAGCCTGAGGCATTCTTTGCGGCCGGGTGCCCGATGTGACCGGGGGCACCACTTTTTCCTTCAGCGCCTCTTTGAAAACCTGCCGCATATTCTCAACGTAGACGAAGCGGATATCCTTGAACGGCTCCTTCGCAACCTCGTCGATATCCCGCCGATTCTGCTGCGGCAGGATGATTGTCGAAACTCTGGCACGGCGCGCGGCGAGGACCATCTCCTTCACGCCGCCGACTGGCAACACGTTGCCGCGCAAAGTAATTTCACCAGTCATGGCTACGTCTTTTCTGATCGCGCGTCCCGAAAGTGCTGACACCATCGCAGTCGCGAGCGTAATTCCGGCAGAAGGTCCGTCCTTGGGAATGGCTCCTTCAGGAATGTGAATATGAAGATCGTAGTTACTGAAATCGTCTTCGTCGATCTCCAAATCTTTCGCTTTTGACTTCGCATATGAATAAGCGGCCTGCGCCGATTCGCGCATTACTTCGCCCAACTGGCCAGTCAACACCAGATTACCTTTGCCCTTCATCTTGAGCGCTTCGATAAATAGCACATCGCCGCCGACTGCGGTCCAGGCCAATCCCGTGGCCACTCCAACCTGATCTTTCTTGAGGGCCTCCTCGGGAATAATCTTCGCCGCGCCGAGAAACTCATGCAGGTTTTTGAGCGAAACTCGCACCGAGCCCTGCTGTCCTTCCGCAATGCGCCGCGCGATCTTTCGGCAAACCCTTCCGATCTCGCGTTCCAACTGCCGCAGCCCGGCCTCCTGGGTGTACTGCTGAATAATCGCTAACAACCCAGTTTTCGAGATATGCAGATCCTTCGCGGTGACGCCGTTTTCCTCCATCTGCTTTGGCATTAGATGGCGGCGAGCAATCTCAAGCTTTTCTTCCTCGGTGTATCCAGCCAGACGAATAACTTCCATTCGATCGCGAAGCGGAGGCTGGATCGTGTCGAGAACGTTGGCGGTAGTCATGAAGATGACGTTAGACAAATCAAACGTGACGCCGAGGTAGTTGTCTCGAAAACTGTTGTTCTGTTCCGGGTCGAGCACTTCGAGCAGTGCGGATGATGGGTCACCGCGAAAGTCGGCCCCGACCTTATCGATCTCATCAAGCATGATCAGCGGATTGTTGGTGCCGATCTGTTGCAGAGCCTGGATCACACGGCCGGGCATCGCCCCCACGTAGGTTCGGCGATGGCCGCGAATCTCTGCTTCATCGTGGACTCCGCCCAGCGACAGCCGCACAAACTTTCGATCCAACGCCCGCGCGATGGAGCGTCCCAACGACGTCTTGCCAACGCCCGGCGGGCCGACCAAACAAAGGATCGGACCCTTGGGTTTCTCTTTCAGCTTGCGTACCGCCAGCGCTTCAATTATCCGGTCCTTAACTTTCTCCAGGCCGTAGTGGTCCTCATTCAGGATGCGCTCGGCCTTCAGCAGATCGAGGTTGTCCGTCGAGGCTTTCGACCACGGCAGCTCCGTCATGATCTCCATCCAGTTGCGGAGCGTCGCGGTCTCAGCAGCGTCGGGATGCATGCGTTCGAGCTTTTTCAGTTGTCTCAGCGCTTCGTCTTCGGCGACTTTTGGCATCCCCGCAGCTTCGATTTTCTCCCTGAACTGCGCCACTTCCTCGGCCAGTTCATTCCCTTCCCCCAGCTCGCTTTGAATTGCTTTCATCTGCTGACGGAGATAAAACTCGCGTTGCGAACGATCAATGTCGGCCCGCGCCTGTGTGTTGATCTCCTGCTGGACGGTCAACACTTCAATCTCTTTGTTCAGCAGCTCATTCACGCGCCGCAAGCGCGCGGTAGTGTCCGCGATGTCCAAAACGGATTGCGCATCTTCAACTTTGAGTTCGAGGTTTGACGCGGAGAGATCGGCCAAACGTCCCGCATCGTCGAGATTCGCGATGATGGCCATCACTTCCGGAGAAATGTTCTTGCCCAGATTGATGGCCTTTTCCATCGAGGCGCGCACGTTTCTGATCAATGCCTCGACTTCAAGCGATCGCTCGGGAGGCAACACTTCCTGCATCACCTCGACGCGGGCGCGGATGTAAGCGCCGCTGGTGTCCACCGAGGCGATCTCAGCGCGGGCCAAACCCTGGACCAGGATACGGATGCGCCCATCGGGCAACTTCAGCATGCGCATGATCACGGCCGCCGTGCCCACCTTGTAGAGATCGTCCGCCGTCGGTTCTTCCTTGTCGAGATCTCGCTGCGACGCGAGCAGGATCATGCGATTCTCGCCCAGCGCTTCGTCGACAGCCCGAATGGATTTCTCCCGCGACACAAAAAGCGGGACGATCATAAACGGATAGATAACGATATCGCGCAGCGGCAACACCGGCAGTTCGTTTGGGATCTGCAACTCCTGCGCGCTGTCCGCTCCTTCAATATCTTCGACAAGTTCTGCGTCTTTAATAATTCCCATAATGAATTTGCTTCGGTTTCCTGTTTACGTTTCAAACCACCCCATCGGTTTAACTCTGCTCGCTGGTGGCGTCTTTCACCGGAATTTTGAATTCCACTCCGCGGCGGTCTTCGATCTTGGGGAGACTTATCATTAGTATGCCGTTTGCTAATTCCGCGCTGGCATCCTGAACACTGACCGTCCAGCGCAGCGGAACTATACGGCTAAACCTGCCGTAACTACGCTCTGAGCAAAGGTGCGACAATATTCGGTTGCGCGCCACGCGACGCTTTTTTTCTCCCCAAATTCTTAGTTGGGTGTTGGTGGCGCCTATCCTAACCTGCTCGGCCGTCAACCCCGGCAATTCCACTCGCAAAATAATCGTGTCGGCTGTCTCGCAGAGATCTACCGGAGGCGCCCATGCCTCCGCTGCTAACGGATCTTCAGCCACCGTCGCTTCCTGCAAGGCAGCAAACAAACGGCCGACGCGATCGCGCAGTCGTTGCAATTCGAGGCGTTCAAGCCCGGTGGCGCGGGAAGGTTTGATCATTTTCGGGAAAATCTCGGACGCATCTCAGTGACTGCTTCGGCAATAGAGTTTAACTCTTCCGTGCGCCCGTAGTTCCCGCGCGCCGCTGCACCAGGTGTTTTAGTTCAGTCATAAACTCCGAAACATCTTCAAACTCAAGATAGACTGAAGCGAAGCGAACGTAGGCGACTTTGTCCATCTCTTTGAGCCGCCGCATAATCATTTCACCAATCTTGCTCGTTGGCCTTTCACGCTCCGACGATTCCTGCACATACTTCTCGATGGCGTTAACAATCGAGTCCAGCTTTGACGAAGGCACGGGTCGCTTTTCGCAAGCGCGCAGGAGGCCGGCCATGATCTTGTTGCGGTCGAAGGGCTCGCGCCGTCCGTCTTTCTTAATCACCATGTACGGAATCTCGTCGATGCGCTCATACGAGGTGAATCGTCGTTCGCACCGCAAACATTCCCGCCGCCGCCGGATCGCTTCGCCCTCACGCGACTCGCGGGAATCGACCACTTTGTCCTCAAGGTAACCGCAGAATGGACACTTCATAGAATTTGCCCTCAGCGACGGATTAGGATCCGCGTAGTTTCAAGAGTCAATCTCCGGCAGCGAGCGCTTTGAGTTCGCTCGGCACAAAGATTTCCTCGGACACAATGGCTTCGTCCTCGACTGCATGCTCGACCGCTTCCGAGGAAGTGACCGAGCGCAATCGGGATAGGTTGATGTCTCCCTTGATCAAATAGATGAACCCGAAAATTAACGCTGGGCTGAAATCGATCAGGTGCAGCACTATGGCAACTGCTGCTGCGGTTTCAAGGGGAACGCCCAGGAAAATCAGTCCCGCAGCGGTCGCGGCGTGGAAAGCACCGGCCGCGCCGCCCGGCGTCGGCACCAGCGAGCCCACCAGCGACCAGCCCAGCACAAAGACTGTTTCGCTCATGCCAAATGGCAGGCCAAACGCCCGAAACACCAGCATGCTGGCGAAGCCAATGCTCACCCAGACCACCGCCGTCCAACCGACTGTAACGGCAAGTTCCCGAACGTCGACCAACACTCGCAGCGCTCTGGCGAGTTGCTCAAGCAGACTAATAATCGCTCGCGACAGTCTCTCCGGAATGAAACGGCGGCCTTCGATTCGCTCTTTGAGCCAGCCAATTGCGCGAGGCGATTTCTTTCTAAACTGCGTCAGGCCAAACACTCCGAGGATCGTGGCCACCAGCAGCACGATTCCGACAACTCGGACGCGGCCAAACTCGACCGTCGCGTTTGCCGGCGGCTGAAACCAGAGCAGGTTTGCCGCAAACAGAATCGCGACCGCGATCAGGTCGTACAGTCGTTCCACCAGGAT
This sequence comes from Pyrinomonadaceae bacterium, assembly GCA_031392315.1. Classification (GTDB taxonomy): domain Bacteria; phylum Acidobacteriota; class Blastocatellia; order Pyrinomonadales; family Pyrinomonadaceae; genus PSRF01. The sequence goes on from JANMVC010000389.1 coordinate 16,850, forward strand.
CGTCACAAACGAAGCACTGGCGCGTATCTTCGGATCGCGCATCGGCAAAACGGCCGGTCGCACCACTTCACCTGCTCGTCCAACCAGAAACACTGCGCCGAATCCCACCGTCGTGGCAATAAAGAGATTCTTGAGACTCGCGGGCGATAGCGGGGCCAGCAGCGCGCCCCAACGCGCCGCGCGGAACAGGTAGCTGAGGCTGATTATCACCGCGGCGAGGCCAAGCAGATACATATTCGCGTGGCTCACCGCTTCGCGAACTTCAGCCCAGTTTAGCGAGCGGCCAAACCACCAAAGAATGGCCACTGCGAGCAGGCAAAGTGCTCCAAACTCAACGTATTTGCGGGTGT
>JANMVC010000439.1:0-2263 GCA_031392315.1 Pyrinomonadaceae bacterium
TCGACAAACTGAAGTTTGTCGGACAGTTTGTCGGACTGATCACCGCCCGCGCCTTGTACCGCAGCGCGCGCCTCCGCAGTCCTGACCGCAGCTTGGGCCGCAATCTGATCCTCTTCAGCAAACACTTCCAATTCGTAGCGCTCGAGCCGGGCCAACACTTCGCGCGCGTTTGCCAAAACTGCCGGAGGTAAACCCGCCAGGCGTGCCACCTGGATTCCGTACGACTTCGAAGCGCGTCCACGCTCGAGCCGATGAAGAAATACCACTTCGCCTTCGCGCTCGGCTGCGGTGATCTGGTAATTCTGGGCACCGGGTAATCGCTCCGCCAGTTCGGTTAGTTCGTGATAGTGAGTTGCAAAAAGCGTCTTCGCCGCATGCTCTGGCGAATCGTGGAGATACTCAGCGACGGCCCAGGCGAATGAGAGTCCATCAAAGGTGGCAGTGCCGCGGCCGATCTCATCCAGAAGCACCAGCGATCGCGGCGTGGCACTGTGAAGAATCGCAGCCGTTTCCGTCATCTCAACCATAAAGGTCGAACGTCCGCGCGTGAGATCGTCTGATGCGCCCACACGCGTCCAGACGCGATCGAGCAGCGGCAGGCGCGCTTTGTCTGCCGGAACGAAGCCACCCATCTGCGCGAGAATGCAGACGATCGCTGTTTGACGAAGGACCGTGCTCTTGCCACCCATGTTTGGTCCGGTAATGATCAGCAAACGGTCGGTCGAATTATTGAGATAGACGCTATTGGGAACGAAGGGCTCATCGCTGAATACTTCAATTACCGGATGGCGGCTCTGCACAATTTCGATCTCGTCGCCATCATGCATCGCCGGTCGCGTGTAGCGTTGGCGCACGGCCGTTTCCGCCAGCGAAGCTAAGGCGTCGAGCGCGGCGAGGGCGCGAGCGGTGGCTTGGATCCGCTTCACTTCCGCGGCCACCTGCCGGCACACGTCGGCGAAGAGCGTCTGTTCAATTTCGATGATTCGTTCTTCTGCGCCTAAGACTTTCTTCTCCCAGTCGCGCAGTTCAGGCGTCGTATAGCGCTCGGAGTTGGTTAACGTTTGCCGGCGTTCGTAATCAGCAGGGACGCGAGTGGATTGCGCCTTTGACACTTCGATGAAATAGCCGAAGACGCCATTGAACTTAATACGCAGGGTCGCGATGCCGCTGCGCGCGCGTTCAGTCGCTTCCAGAGTGGCGATGATCTGTTTCGCGTTGCGGCTGATTGAGCGCAGCTCGTCAAGCTCTGCCGAATAGCCAAGGCGAATCGTGTCGCCATCGCTGATCTTAGCTGGCGGATCATCACTGATGGCCCGGGTCAGCAGCGCGCAGACCTCAGGCACGTCATCCGCACTTTCCGCTAACACCTGGAGCAGCGACGACTGCATCGCGGCGAGTTGATCGCGAATTCCGGGAACCTGATTGAGCGAACGCAGGATTGCGTTCAAATCGCGCGGCGTTGCTGAACCGAAACTGATGCGGCCAATCAAGCGTTCCAGATCGGAAACTTCTTTCAGCAGCGAACGCAGTTTGTCTCTGACGATCTGCGAGGCAAACAAATCCTGGACAGCAGCCAGCCGCGCTTCAACTTCGCCGCGCCTGACACAGGGCCTGAGGAGCCAGGAGCGCAGCAGACGCGCGCCCATTCCGGTGACCGTCTGGTCGATAACACTGAGAAGAGTGCGACCGCTGGCGCCTCCGAGAGATTCAACGAGCTCGAGATTGCGGACCGTGATGTTATCGAGAACGAGATGGTCCTGCGGTTCGAAGTAAACCAGATCGGTGATGTGTGCGGCGGCGGCGCGTTGGGTCTCCTGCGCGTAACGCAGACAAGCGCCGGCCGCGCGCACCGCTTCGTCCTTACGTTCAACTCCATAACCTTCCAGCGTCCGCACGCCGAAGTGGTTAAGTAACAACTCAGCGCAATCGTTCTTTTGCCAGAGCCAGTCTTCGATGGGCGTCAATGTGGCATCAATCAACTGATCGTTTGGAGATGAGTGAACTACACGCGACTGATCAGATGTAGCGTCAGTTTCACTGTCACGGCCAGGCACGCTCAACGGCAGCGGAGCAGTCTGAACCTTTCCGGTTAAGCCGGTCTTGATCAAGGGAGTCAGCGAAACAGGGAAGAGCAACTCACGCGGGGCATATGATTCAAGCGCGGCGCGAATTTTCTCCCAGGCGTTTGCACCGCTCTCCTGCGTCGCGCGAAACTCGCCCGTAGAGATATCCAGAAAGGCAGCGCCAATCGTTTCGCCCGCGA
>JANMVC010000507.1:0-10634 GCA_031392315.1 Pyrinomonadaceae bacterium
GTGAAACGCTGGCAGTCAGCAGACCGTAAGCAATCGTCTGCGCGTACATGTCCGCGAAAGCGTCCAGAGTAAGATCATGAATCAGCGCTTCCTGAAAAACCTCGTATACCGCGGTCTTTGGATCCAGTCCCAGCTCCTCGGGTTGATAGTCGAAGCTCAGTTCCTCAATCGTCAGTTTCGATAGGCCAGTCGAGTTCCTCTTTGAGATACTTGACGAGTGAAGGAAAGCTTTTGATTGAGCGGAGGCGTTCGAGGTCCGTGTTCATATTTGTGATCTTGAAGAATCAATTCATCCCCACGCGCTCAGAAACTCCACTCTTTCGCGCAGGCTCTCGGCTGACTTCATCTGGACGAGCCGCACCAGTCGTCGCATCTGTTCACCGACCGGATACCGCTGCTGCTGTGACAGGATCAGCCCGGCGTGAGTCTGTCCCGCGGCTATGTAGGCGGTATGAAGCGCCATGTAGTCGCCGACGTTGAAAGAATAAAGCGCCCGCCCTTGCGAGCTTGCGTATTCAAGATGCTTTGCGTCGAGTGCGTGTATCAAGTCGGCATCAAGAGCAGTTATCACATCAAGACCACGAACGCGGAGAGCCCACACCAAATACCGTCCATAGCATCTTCGTCAAGATACAGGCGGATCTTCATTAGGCTACCGGCTGTTGCTTCAGGAACTCAGTTTCAATGCGTTCGGCGTCGGCTTCGTCGGCGGCAATCTCTGCGTCGACCTCCTGCTGGTTGGCAAAATAGTAGGCGAGGGCCGCGTGGACACCAGCCGTGGTGAGATGCTCGTACTTGCGCACGATGTCTTCAGGGCCGTGGCCGAGATTATGCAAAATTGCGATCCGGTGCACACTGATTCCTGTTCCCGCAATGCAGGGTCGGCCATGCCGAATCTCGGACGAAGAAGTCAGCAATGAATCGATCTCAGTACTCATTTGGGTGCATCCTTTTTCAAACGTTCGGCCCCTCGGTTACTTAAGCGTTGACCACCGCGCTGGTGTCGAGTGTGTAGATGCCCACAACGCTAGCGGCGCTCCTCGATGACCGTTTCCGAAAGGGGCTTTCCTTTGATCTTGATTGGTTCGCGGCGATAAGGCGTCGGGTCGGTTATCGGAGGCTTAATCTCGCTCACAAGGCCGGCTTCATACAAGGCGCGCTGCACCCGCTGATCGAGATCTATAGCTGCCTGACGGTCATCATCGACCGCTGCTCCGTTTTCAATAGCATCGGCCGGCACCGTGTTAAGGCGCCACCTGACCTCTGCCTGCTCATCCGGGGGCAGGGCCTTTGCTGCATTTACTATCTCTTCAACGGTGGACATGTCAAACAACTCCGTCTCGGTATTATCGGTTGGCTGTCATTCTAACTTCGCGGTCGGGTTCTAGGAAAGCTCCATCCAGGCTTTGAGCGCCGGCTTCACGCCCTGCGGCGCCTGCACCTTTTTGAGGTAAGTGTCTTTGATTCGTTTTTCGCAGGATGCCTGCGCTCCCAGCCGTGCTCCCAGCCGTGCTCCCAGCCGCGCTCTCAGTTTTCAAAGTTTGGCAGGCGCGTCCCGCGTCCTTCACAAACAGGCTTTCCGGCACGCCCGCCGGACTGCAAAGCCTGGCTCGTGAGCGGAACGCGCCTGCTGCTCATGGGCCGTGGCCCACGAGGTCGTGTGCCGGCGACGTGAAGAGAGTCTCCCACTTCCCCCTCGCCGCCGGCGCGGAGACAGGAGCCTCCTTCCCTTCCACCCCACGCGAGTTGTTCGCGCGGAGATCCGGGTCGGGCTGCTGCCTCCAGGTCGCGCTCCGCTACGGAGCTATCTTCATGGCCGGATCGCTCCAGCCGCTTTGGCCGTTGGCATTGATGGCCGCCACGCGGAACCAGTAGCGCGTGCCGCTCGTGAGTCCTTCAATGGTTGCTCTCGATTTGGTGGCCACGGCGGCGTGAGTCCAACTTGTCGCCGTGGGCGGGTCGAGGCTCTGTTCGATTGCGTAGCTGCGCGCGCCGGCGAGCGTGTCCCAGGTGAGATCGATCTCGCCGTCGCGGTCGCCGGCTGTTGCCGCCAGGCTTGCGGGTTGGCTGGGAGTTTCAGTGGTGAGCGAGGGCGCGGCACGCACGTCCATGCCGGCGCTCTGAATCAGCACCTCGTTATCGCCCGACGCCGCCTCCACATAAGCGGCGAGCTGGGTCATGATCCGATCGAGCAGGTCTTCCTTCTGTTGCTGGTCGGTGGTCTTCGCTTTCGCTTCCTGGCGGGCTGCCTGCGTAGCGATGTAGGCGGCCTCGAAATTGTCGATGGCGGTGGTCGCGGAAGCGAGCGGAGGTGTAGGGGTGGGGAAACTCGCGTTTCCGGTTAGCGCCGCGACGATCTGCCGCGCGCGCGCGATTTTGTCGGTCAAAGGTAAACGGCTGAAATTTAGTTTGATTTTAGACACGATGAGGTCTCCTGTGTTGAGGGAGCACTTGGGCGTGAGTACCCCGACGGAAAGGACTTGAGCGTGAAGGACGGCGCCAGAGTAATACAGACTGAGCAGGGTGGCAATCAGAATTTCCTGAGGCGGGCTAAACTCTGCGGTTTGCAACGGTTATGAGTGGTTTTGCGCGCTTACATTGCTCCAGGGATGACTTGCACTGGGCTGGGGCAAGCTTGTTCTGGGCTGGGGCAAGCTTGTTTTGGTGCGTTGCAAGCTTGCACGGGGTTGGTGCTGACTTGCATTGGTTCTATGTAAGTTTGCATTGGGGCGATGCAAGCGACATTGGGCGGATGTAAGTTTGCATTGGGCTGGGGCAAGCTTGCATTGGTTTGGTGCTGATTTGCACTGGGGTTGTGCAAGCTTGCAATGCTTCGGCGCAAGCTGGCATTGCACCTGGGTAAGGTTGCTTTCAGCTTAGGTAAGCTTGCATTAAGGTGATGTTGTCTTGCATCGGGGCAAGGCAAAGTTGATGTTTGGAGTTCCGCGTTTACGCGGGTCTTTTGGGTTGAGAGAAAACCCCGCCTGAAGGCGGAACTCCAAACGCCGTTAGGAACGCCGACCCGTCGAGGGTCGGCGAAGTTGTGTTTTGGTGTCCGTGATCCAGGGGCGATGCCGCGGGCCGTTTTATTGTGCGACGATATTTTGCGCCCCTCTCGGGCGCGATGGGGCGCGTTGAGTTGACGCGCGCGGCGGGCGCGGCGATTTTGAGATGCGGGCGGGACGCCCGCGGTCCCAGGGAAGAGCGGGCAGGATGGCCGTCGCAGGAAGTTGCAGGCAGGGATGCCTGCGCTCCCAGCGATAGCGCGCGATACCTTCGGAGAAGAACAAGAACCGCAAGCGAGAAGGTTTAAGGCCTGCGGTTAGGGGGTTTGTTGGCGGACCCGGTGGGTTGCCGGGGAAGGGAAACAGATGGCTTATTCGGCGACGGGATCGAGTTGTCATTTGATCGGGAAGGTGACGTATCGCTAATCGCGCGCTTGTTCGCGGTCCCGTTCACATTGTCAGCCACCACGGTGGAGATGTTTGGATCTGAAGTGCCGGAACCCGGACCATAGACGTTCACGTTGGGACTCGCGCTTCCTGCGCCGCCTCGCGAGCCGTTGGCCGAATTCGAATTCTGACTGTTGTTTCCGCCGCCAACCCCACATCCCACGCTCGCTATCACAACAGTCCCGACGATAAGAAACAATTTCGTTCGCATACTTCAGCTCCTCGATGGTTATTCTCTGGTCTTCACCCGCACACCAGGTTGTTTCCGGGTGGTGGTGCTCCCAATTGTGGGAGTCCGTCGCGCTTTCCCCGTGCCGGCGGGCACTTCGATTGGTTCACACTCTTTCGTCTTTTCGATGAATTGATTACCGTCGCCATTTCCGAAGATTGCCTTGGTCAAAGAAGCGTTGCCGGTAGCGCCCCAAAACCAACAGAAAGCGAGACTGAGATCTTTTTTCAAATTCGGGTCAGGCTGCGGCAAGACGCTGTTGCGTGCGAACAACTCAACGTGTTTGCGATAGGCATGGAAGAGATAAGCATACTGAAAAAATTTGGTTTGATCTTTCGCTACTTCACTTTCAATGAAGGCTGTCGGGTCGCTCGGATCAACCTGCAGATCCTCATAGTAAGCCGGATCCTGGCCGTGCAAGGTAAGCAGCGCGCTTTTGTACTTAGACAAGATGTCGCGATTATCGGAAGCGTGGGAAATCAGATAGTCCTCATAGAATCTGGAAGTCTCAATCGCTCTACGGTCGAAGTTGCTGTTGCGAGTCAAGGTTAAGTCAAACTCCGCTGACTTGATGAGTTGCGTAAGCAGAAACCCGACTTCCTCACGCTTCTGCGGCCGGTCGTTTTCGTCGAAACCATTGTCCACGACGTCGGCGAGGTCGCGGAGAAGAAACGCAGCACGCGAGATGGTTTGCTTCGGATCGGTTGGATACTGAAGCAATTCCTGCAGGTCGTTGCGATACCGAGCGGTGGTGCGTTCAATGCGATCTTTTTGGTTCTGTTTGAACTCATTGTCGCGGTCGGTGACGAGCTTGTTGTAGGTGAAGTAGATTCCAAACAGGGTTGCGAAAATCGTAACGATCGCCGCGAACTGACTGAGACGGTAAATGAGACTCGTCTGCCAGCGAGCGGATTGAGTGTCGTAATAGAGCTTTTGCTTACGCTGCGCCAGGGTTTCACTTTCAAACTCTTCATCCCGCCGGAGAGAGGCAATCTCAAGCTCCAGCTTTTCGAGCTCTGCTTCTCCTTTGGTTTTTGGCGCCGTTTGCGGCGGGAGTTCGGCCGGCGGGTTGCTCATGCAGGTACCTCCCGACGGGCAAAAACTACAACCAGCGACCGCACAACTTTCCCGGCTCGGTTCGCGTGAAAATTCAAATCGACTGTGAAAGTAATCGTGGACATTTGGGGCTCATGGGTAATCCGGAATGATTGATTTATCGTGAAGAGCACGCCGCGACGGGGCGCAGTATATGCCAGGACATCGGAACAGTAAATATCGAAATCGTCAGCTGTTGACGGTGTAACTTGGAAAGACTTGTAGTGGGCAGTGATTGAGGTAAAGAAGGAACGCCGACCCGTCGAGGGTCGGCGAAGTTGTGTTTGGTGTCCGTGATCCAGGGGCGATGCCCCTGGCTACCTTCTGCGCGCCTACGGTGCGTTGAGTGGACACGCGCGGCGCGCGCGGCGATTTTGAGATGCGGGCGGGACGCCGCGGTCCCAGTGAAGAGCGTGCGAGATTAACACCCACCGCCCGCGGATCCGGGGAAGAAGCAGGCAGGATGCCTGCGCTCCCAGCGATAGCGACCTCGCTACAATCGGGTGGCTGATGGGGCTTCGGTTTGTATTTCGGTCGGATTAGGAAACGGCCCGGAGAGTTGCGAGCCGGCGCTGCTCTTCTTCGACGCGAGCGTGGATTTCGTCAACGCGCTGTTGCTCCTCGGCAATGCGGCTGCGCGTTTCTTTGAGACGCTCCTGTTCCTTTTGAGCGCGCTGACGGACCTCAGCCTCCAAACGCAGGCGTTCATGCTCCGCCCGCCGGCGACCTGTCTCGGCGGCTGTGATTCGTTCCTGAATTTCGTTGAGACGACGCGCTTCTTCTTCGGCGAGGGCGCGCGCCGTTTCCACTTCGGCGCGACGGCGCACGAGGTCCTCAGCCCGACGCAGCAAAGAATCTTCTTCGGTCTTTATCCGCTGCTCCTTTTCATCCAGCCGCCGGCGAATCTCCGCGTTGGCCCGGTTGCGATTCTCTTCTTCCTCCGCCAGCAACGCCTCGGCGTCGGCGCGACGGGTCGCTTCTTCCTCCTCCAACCGGCGGCGCGCATCTGCTTCCGCTTTCGCGCGGGCATCATTCGCGCGTTGGATCGACTCGGCTTCAGATCGCAGCGTGTCGATAGTTTCCTGGAGTGATTTTTGCGCTGCGGCCGCGGTCTGACGCACGGCAGCTAGTTCCACCTGGAGTTCCTGCTCCCGCGCACTACAGTGGCGTGTTTCCTCAGCCGTCTGCTTTTTCAGCTCTTCAGCTTTGGCGATGGACTTCAGCGCTGCGGCGCCAGTTTGGCGCAGCGATTGTATTTCTGAATGAAGCTGCTGCTGGGTTGCCGCGCGGGCCAGGACCTCGCTCTCCACTTTCTTTCGCAGCGATTCAAGCTCAGCCAAACGGCGTTCCTGCTCTGCGGTTCGCTGCCGTGCCTCCTCTTCAATACGCTGCTCGGTTTCTGCCGCTTGCCGTTGCGCTTTAACCAGACGCTCGCGTTCGGCAGCAACCTGGCTCTGAATTTTTTGTTCCAGCGCCAGACATTCCTGCTGTTGTTCGCGACGATTGTTTTCCGCAAGTTGGATGCGAGCGCGCGACTCAGCTAGTTGGCCTAACTCGTCTTCACCTTGGCGGCGCGCGGATTCCAGTTCCACACGTTCGCGCGCTAGTTTTTCAGTCGCACTTTGCAAAGCCTGCTGCTCCGACAGCAACCGGTCGCCTTCGCTGCGATAGTCGGTTTCCGCTGTGGCGCGAAGTCGCTCTTTTTCTGCGTGGGCCGCTTCCAGCTTTTCCAATCGCTGTTGTTGGGCCAACGCATTCCGACGCACTTCCTCGAGTCTCCGTTCAGCTTCTTCGCGAACGCGTTTGGCTTCGGCTTCCAACCGCAACGATTCCAGCTTGGCTAGCCGGCGGGCAGACTCCTCATCTCGCAGGCGCTGCCTGATCTCTTCCAGTTGTTGCTCTTCCGAGGCGGCAGCCTGGCGCGCAATCTGAATCTCGGCGCTGCGTGCCGCAAGCTCTGCGGTCAGCTGCCGCCATTTGTCTTCCTCGGCATCGATTTCAATGCGAAGTCGTTCGCTCTCGAGATGCGACGGAGTTTCGCGGAGGTCGAGTTGATCGAGCGATGGCGATGGCGGAGTTGCCGTGCCAATTAAACTCGCAACGATCTCGGCGATTGTTTTTTCTACGTTCTGGTTGATGGTCTCGTTTGGTTTAGTTAGTTCAGGCAGAGTTGGCGTTTGATCGGGAAGCGCTCGCTGATGATCTTGCTGTTGCCTCGCTTCGGCGTCGCGGCGTCGCGATTCAAGTTCGGCAATCGCTCTTTGCAACTCGGCCTCTTCCTGAAGCAGCAGCGCTTCCTGTTGGCTTAGTAGTTCCTGCGGAGCACTCAGCGCTTGCGGTTTTGCGATCGCAGGTTCCATCGCGGCGGAATCGTTGGGTGAAGGCGGCTGGTTATCGCTGACGAGTTTGAGCGCCGGCAATTCGAGTGCCTTCTTAATGCCGGCAGAGGCAAAGGGGTAACGCGGACGCTCTTCAACTGGCTGCAAGTTGGTTCGGGGAATCGGGCGAAACGCAGAGGCCACGACTACGTTTCTCACTTCATCCGACTGCTCGACCTGTTCATTAAACTGCTGCATCGCTGTCAACCTTCCTGACGATTGGGGCGAATGGCAAGGGTTTCCGAAAGGTGACCGGCAGACACAGTCCCTCGCCAATCATGCTGCTGATTGAATAAGGAAACAGTTATTAGGGTCGCCATCCCAGATTTGGGAGGCGGGCGCGGGTTACCTGATTTCGTCGAGGCGAGTTTTGGCCTCCATGATGTGGCCGCGTAGTTTTTCGAGATCGTCGAGCGTCAGAAGCACGGTAACGCGGTCGCAGATGCCGCTCGACAGCGATGCCGCTGTGCCGCTGCGCGTCTGCCGGAAGACGTTGATTTCCAGATCGCCCATGGTGCGATAACGAGCTTCAAAGCCGGCGAGCTTTGTAATGGTTTCGTTTACGCGAGCCACCGATTCCATTCCCTTGATGAGCCGATCAATCTCCTGGTAATCGATGAAGGCCCGATTCTCGCGCGGGTTTTCGTCCAGTTCACGCAGGGCGATGACCAGGCCAATCGCGCGGGTGGCGTCGGTCGTGTCCTTCATCTCGATTGCGTCGAGGCGGATCTCGATACCGCGCACGGTGAGCGTGGCAAACTGACTGAAGCCCTTCGTGATCACTCGTTCATATCTTGATTCAATGGCTTCCAACCTGGTGCGCGGTTCGAGCGGTTCGCACGCGAGTGGGCGGCGAAATTCCGGTCCCGATCTTTGCGCCAGCACCGAACCGCAGGAAAGCGTCAGCAGCACAGCAGCGAAAAACACGAGGCGCATTGGGTTCATGACTAGTCTCCTTGTCTCGGTGGATGCGAATTGATGTCAGACAAGCTTCAGCTTGTCGTTTGTTTGGCGACAAACTTGAAGGAAGCTCTGATTAAGTCCAATTGGCACTCTATACCGCGAAGCGGTTGTGTAACTCAGCCCAGGGGTTGCCGCGTTGCACGGCTACCCTGGGATCGAATGGTGGAGAGGCTCAACCCCAACAGGGTTGCGTCTCTACTGTGCAACTCGAGCTATTAGCCATGAATTGCCTGGAACTGCGTTGGTTTACCTCGAAAACGACACAACCCCGTTGGGGTTGGGTGTCGTAAGACTCTCGCACCCAGGGTAGCCGCGCAGCGCGTCAACCCTGGGCTAAACTACATAACCGCTTCGCGGTACAAATCCTAGATGGACTTGATCAGAGCTTCCTGAAGTTTGTCGGACGCTTGCCATTAGTTAAACTCGCGACGACTAACACAGTTGCGTAAAGTGCGTTAGTTATTACAGAACGCAAAGAGGGTAATTGGCAAGACAACTCTGGAGAGCTGGATCGGTGAAACGCAATCAGACCGCCATACTCGCGTGCCTGATCGGAACCATGTTGCTAGCTGCTTTTAATCCAAACCGTCCAGGTGAAACTAGCCAATCGCGAAGTAAACCAATGCTCCCTGACACAGTAACCAATCCGCCGCCGATAGCTGGTCCAATAAAATATGTCGCCCTGGGCGACTCAACCGGCGCCGGCGTGGGCGCAAGAGATGGCGGCTACGTGGCGCGCTTGTTCAAACGCATCAGCGCGCGGCGGCCGGGTTCGGAGATAACCAACCTGTGCGTGAGCGGGGCCACCACGTCTGACGTGTTGCGGACACAGTTGAAGCGCAAGCTGCGGGAAGACGTCAATCTCGTAACGGTGGGAATTGGCATCAACGACATCGGCCACGGCTTTAGCGTGGAGCAGTTTGCCAAAAACTACGAAGAGATTCTGACCACGCTCAGAAACGAAAGCAAGGCTACTATTGTCGTCACCAACATCCCGGATATTTCCACGGCGCCACGCATTCCCGAGATCATTCGCGGCGAATATCAACGGCTGATCGTTGAATTCAATCGGAAGTTGGAAGAGATTGCGCGGCGTCATGGAGTGACGGTGTTTGACGTGTACACGATCACACGCGAGCAGCTACCCGCACATCCTGAATTCTTCTCCGCTGATGGCTTTCATCCGTCTGACGAAGGCTATGAATTGTGGGCGGAAAAGATGTGGCCGACGATTGCCAGGGCGATTGGGGAGGTTCAGCAGTAGCGTTCCTTGAACCCGAATACCTCATCCAGACTGTTTAGCGTCTCCGGGCGGGGTTTTAGAACAGTTTGCATTGCATGGAACGAGGTGAGCCGTGCGGTCGTAAAGCAGTTGGTGCTAGAATGAGGTCACCCCAGAAACGCAAGCAATCACGTAAATTGTGGTGGATGGGTTTGGAGGTTAAGAGTTATGGAAGAAACAACGGGATCGGATCGTGGCTTGGTTAATGAGCTTGGTGACGCCTTGCGTTACCTGGGCGACGCGTCTTACGCGATTTTGCCGAAGGATGTGGCGCACAACCTGGGCGACTTGAAGAAGTCCTTTTTGAGCACTATCCGGACGCTGATTGACAAAGACATTGAATGGGTGGAAGCGCGCGTGGCTGGGGGCGATCGCGTGCGCGAGGAATGGCAGCAGAAATGCCGCGATAACGCTGCCGCGTCAGAACCGGTTAGTGAAGTGTAGCTCCGGCTGTTAGCTTGCGTCGGGTTGACCGTCAAAGGCTCACTGGCTCACTAGCTCACTGAGGAATCGCAATCTGACAGATTGCGTTACAAAAAATAATGGAAGTCCTCTTAGCAGACGAATACGGGTTTTGTTTTGGCGTTGAACGCGCCGTCGAGATGGTGGAAGACGCGCTCGACGAGGGTGCGCGACCGATTCGCTCCGTGGGGCCATTGATTCACAATGCTCAGGAGATGGAACGGCTCGGCGCGCTCGGCGTGTCGACGATTGACCGGCCGGAAGAAGCCAGCACCGAAACCATTGCGGTGATTCGCGCGCATGGCGTCACGCCGCAGGTGCAACGCGACCTGGAAACGCGTGCTGCCAAAGTGATCGACGCCACCTGTCCCTTCGTCACCCGAGTGCAACACCTGGCCGAGCGCGCCGCGAAAGACGGACGCGACGTGGTAGTCGCAGGGAATCCGGATCATCCCGAGATGATCGGGGTCGTGGGATACGCGCCGGAGAATACTTACGTGGTGCGCGACGCAAACGAAGTCGCATTGTTGCCGCAACTGCGTTCGCCGCTGGTAGTTTCGCAAACGACGATTAAGCTAACGACATTTCTCGATGTAGCCGAGGCGGTGCGCGCCAAGGCCGACGCAGAGCCCCAAGTAGTAAACACAATATGCTCGGCCACCCGCGACCGCCAAGATGCCGCACGAGCGCTGGCGGGGCAGGTGGATGTTTTTTATGTGATTGGCGGACGCCATTCCTCAAACAGCGTCAAGTTGCTGGCGGTTTGTCAGGAG
>JANMVC010000514.1:0-3735 GCA_031392315.1 Pyrinomonadaceae bacterium
CCGATGAGAACTGCGGAGGCGCGCGCTGCGGTACAAGGCGCGGGCGGTGATCAGTCCGACAAACTGTCCGACAAACTTCAGTTTGTCGAGTCCCCTTTGGAAAGTGCCGCACTGGAAATCGCCGCCCGCCGCGCCGGTCGCCGCCGGGCCGCCGCGCAGTCTTCCCTCTTTGACCTGGCAAATCAAGAAGTGGTTGACGAAATTCGAGATGTCGATCCCGAAACCTTATCCCACGAAGAGGCAAAAGCACTGCTCCGAAAACTCCGCCAGCAAATGATGTGAGACCTCAGAAAATTGGCCGCAGATTTACGCGGATAAACGCGGATCAGAACCAATTCAAACAAATCAGAAGGCTTTCGGGTCTCGCGCCCGAATTCAATTGGCCGTTGTCGTTTTCCTGATCCGCGTTTATCTGCGTAAATCCGCGGCTAATTTTTCGGTGGGTTTCGTGGCGTGTCGCTGACGGTGAACCAGTCGCCCTTGCCGTCATTCGTGCGAAGCATGCGCATGATCTCGTCGAAGTTGAACGGGCGCGCGCCGCGACGGCCGAAGACGGAAACCTGGTTTCCACTTTCGTCGACAGCGCGATCGCGGTCAAGCGGTTTCGAAATCGCCAGTGCTTCACCTTTCGATTTGAACGTGGCAATTAGGACCGGATTCGGACGCGGACTAAAGCCGGCATACTCCGGCAGCGTCTCTGGCGACGTAAGCTGCAAAATCCGCAAGCCATTCTTCCCGTCAGCCACGTACCCAAACAAGCTCGCATTAGTAATCGCCACCTTCACCTGATGCACATCGTTAAGTTTGCCATCAGCGTCGTACATGCGGTCGAGCCGTGGTTTCTCCGGTTGCTCGACATCGATGATGGCGATTCCCTCCTTGCCGTTGGCGACGTAGGCGTAGGTCCGTGCCACGTAGACATCATGCGCATGGGCCAGTGGAACTAAACTGTCTTTCAGGACACGTGGTGAACCGGGCTCGCTCACGTCCAACACCTTCAGACCATCGTCGTCAACCACGAAGCCATAGCGAAACTGGATCGCGATCGCGCGCGGGTTCCTTAGTTCCGTTGCGCCAATCTCTTTCACGATCTTCGGATTCAACGGATCGTCGATGTCCACGACGGTCAGGCCGCGCGCAGTGGTGATGTAAGCATGTGTGCCGGCAATCGTGATGTTGTTTGCGTCAGTAAGCGCGCCAGCGGGATTGAACGCTCCGCCCGGATACCGCTTCGAATCGAGCGCTCGTTTCAGGTAGTTGTTCAGAGGATCGCCATCGAGGAGCGTCGCGGCATTTACCAGCACCAGGCCCTCATGCTTATCGACCACGTACAGATACGCGTATAGCGGATGAATGGGCTGCTCTTCGTTCACGAGTTCGTGACGCGCGTCGCCCGTCAGCTTGCGGGCGCTTTCGGGGTCGATCATCGTACCGTCGCGTTTCAATCGCCAACGCGCCGGGTCTACCGCGAGCGTTGTCGGCGCCGCAACCGCCGTCGCATATTTCGTCTTCACCCAAAACTTCTGGCCAAAACGCGAAACGGGCGCTGTGGTAATTCTCTCCGAGAACCCTTTCTGATCGATCTGGGCCACGTCGTAAACGCGCAAGCCCCCTTCGCCCGCCGCAACGTAGGCATATTCGCCGCGCAGTTGGACCTGCAAAACGCGCGGATTGCCCATGTGCTCGTAAAACGTTTTGAGTTCGCTGCCGCCCTTCACAAACTCTGCGTAGTTGCCCGGATACGCAATCTTTTGCAGTGTGCTGCCCAACACAGCTTGCGGCTCCGTGTGTTCAGTAACCACCACCGCCTCCAACGCATGATCGGCGGCTATATAAACGTACCGGCCCATGAAGTTGACGAAGTTAGTTCCCTGCAGCAGCAATTGGGCCAGCCAGGCGTTGTTGTCGTTTTTGGCAGAGACGTGGCAATCGCTGCACTGTTTGGTTTCCGTCGATCTAACCGTGTGCGGTACGTGGGTATTGAATGCCTGGCCGGCAAAGCCTTCGGCCGAGGTTGTCTGCTGCTGCGAATAGATCCATTCGCGATTCTGGTTTTGCGAACTAACCAGCACTGCCGAAGACGAGCGCACTGGCGCGACGCGATTGCCGGTTACCGTGCCGTCGCGACCAAGCATGAAAATGTCGTCGCGCAAAACCTGAAAATTGTATTGGGTGAAGTTTCGGGAGTCTCCGCCTTCGTTATGCCGGTTAGGCATCTTGCGATTCGCCTGCATCGACAGATGGCAGCCGAAACAGCTCGTCACCCACGATGAATGGCAGGCAACACACGTCATCTCGCTGTCGCGATGGGCCAGCTCGCCCGTATTCGCCGGGATGCTGCCCCAGGCGACATTGTCTTTCCGAATGGTCTTCGAGTAATGCGATTTCTCGTTGTAATCGCGGCTGCCGGGAGTGACGGTGTCGAGTGTCTGGCTGACGCGCCACCAGCGGCCGGGTACCACCATTGAATTCTGCACAATGTCACCAGTTTTGAGGTCCAGATCTTTTCCGGCTTCGTCCTTCTTCTTGCGGTCGCGCTGGATGCGCTGGAAGACTGGAACCTTGGAGCCGCTTTCGTCGCGCGTGGTGAAACCGCGCAAGAGATTTCTTCCCACCACCGACGGCTTACCGGCCTGCGCTGCTGAGATGGGCGCGCCCGGACCAGAAGTCGTAAGCGTGGATTTCTTCGAAATCGAGCCGTGACAGTCTTCACAGGCTATCTCGATGGCCGCGCGCGGTTCGTTGTAGAGATTGCCGTTGCCGTGCGAATCCTGTCCGAAGTGGCAGTCGACGCAATGCATTCCCTTTTCGAGATGAATGTCGTTGAGATGAACGGCCTTCTTAAACCTCTCGGGGTCGGCAGACGAAACTAAATTGCCCGCAGCATCTAGCAGGTTTCCCTTGCGATCGCGTTTGTAAACTTTACGAAACAGCCAGCCGTGGCCGTTGAATTCTCCAAACTGCGTGTTCTTCAAATCTGCGTTAAAGGCAGCCGTGCCGGTCTGCGCCAGGAATTCCAAGTCAGACCAAAGCCCGCGCAGGCTCGAGCCTTCGGGATTGCGATCTAGTTTTTCGCGTTCCTCATCCTGCGACGGATTGTGTTGTCGCGCCGGGTACATCTTGCCGCCGTCGCTTTCGTTGTCCCACCAGGTCATGCCCAGATAACTTGCGACCATGTTCGTGCCGGGGTGCATGTGGCAGACCATGCATTGCGACGTTGGGATCCGCGAGGTGAACTGGTGCTTGATCGGATGGCCCGATTCATTTTTCGGAATGTTGACGTCAGCAGTCTCTGATCGACCGGTGTTACCTGAGGCGCTATAGAACGCGGAATGTGACGGGCTGCGATCGTTGGCATAAATCACGTGGCACGCCGAACAACCTGAGGAGCGATAGTCGCCGGCGTGGTCATTTGTGCCGAGGAAATTCAGCGTCGGATCCAGGAGGCGCGTTTTCTGGATGCCGAGGAACACCGGATCGGTGCGTTGGGCGGAACCAAAACCGCGTGGGCTTAAACCTTTGTCTGGCTTTCCAGGTTCTTCTTCGCGGTCAGGCAGGCCGACTTCAAGCCGGCGCTTGCCGCCGCGTTCGAAAACACGCAGCACGTTGCCGGGCTGCGAAATCTCCCAGCGCGGAAGTGGATCAAGAAACTCGAGCAGCCCTTTCCTGCGCTGGGCCTCCTCAGTTGCCGCCGGCGTTTGTATGAGGGTTTGCGAAGCGCCGTTTTCGCTGTAG
>JANMVC010000527.1:0-1652 GCA_031392315.1 Pyrinomonadaceae bacterium
TTCAGAGTTGCGAAGAATCTCTTCCTACTCTGTTACCCAGGGTTTCAAAGCAAACCCTGGGCTGGACTTGGCCAACGCTTTCAGCGTAAAAAGTCAGAGTCCCACGTCCTCGTTAGCTATTCTTGCTAATAATTCTCGCGACGAGTTTTGCAAGAGGCTCTTTAGCTTGTCGTAATGCCTCGACAAACTGAAGTTTGTCGGACATACGCGACGACAGTGACCTACTACCCAAAACCAAGGGTGTCCCAAAGCGCCTTTGGCGCTGCAATCAAGAACCACCGACTCCCTCCCCGCCCCGGTTATGGAACTCGCCTGGCCCACTTCCAGAAAAAATGCCACAGATTCTTTCGGCCATATTTCGATCTGCTTCGTCTAAGTTGTTGACCCAGGGGCTACGACTAGTGTTATATTCGGGATGAACCTGGGTTATTGGCCGGGTGGCCCCTCCACCAATCCAATTGGGAAACAGTCACTCACAATTTGCCGTTCCGGCATCACGTTTTTGCAGAAGCTTGTGATGGAGAGCCTGTCCTATGTCAACCAATCTCCCGTGTCGGCCTAAGCACGCTTTTAGGCTCGCGTTTCGGCTCATTAGCCTGTTTTTGTTTTCCGCCCTCTGCACGAGCGCGGGTCTGACTCAAGCGGCCACCAACAAATCTCCGGTGCTGCTCAGCGACGCCAGCTCAACTCGAGCCATTGCGCTCGAATCCGTCACCCTCAAAGCCGAACCATTTGCCTTAACCTCCTCCGTCAAATTCAGCAACGATACGCGCACTCGCATCTGCATCTTCGCGATGAATATGGAGCTGCTGTCTGGCGAAGGCGCAAGTGCGTTTAGCGCCGACGCGCAGGACGCGGCCGGCAAACGTTATCCGCTCAGAGTTGAGCATGCCAGCACGGTCCCTGGATTTCCCGGCATCACGATGATCATTCTGCGGCTCGCCGACGACATGGGCGATTTGGGCGACGTGTTGCTGAGTCTGAACCTGCACGGCATGTCCAGCAACCGCGTGCGGGTAGGCATTGGCCACACAGGTGGTGGACCAGCCGACGACTCCGGTGCGATTCCGACTCCCGCGCCCGCGACGCCTCCGCCGGCTGATGCGCCTTTAGTGCCGGATTCATATACAGGCCCGGCCACCGACGCCGATGCGGTGCGTTTTCTTGAGCAGGCAGCCTGGGGACCAAACGCAGCCGATTTGGCCTTCGTTAAGGCAAATGGTTTTCAGGCCTATCTGACCCAGCAGTTCACCGCGCCGGTAACTAATCCGGCTAAGAATTCAAACTATCCCGATCTCGTTTTCCCGCTCGACGATCAGAACACCGCCTGCCCAACTTCGAACCCAAGCGATCCAAACTACAACCAGAACATCTGCAACCGCGACAACTTTTCCATGTATCCGCTGCGCCGCACTTTCTTTAGCGGCGCGATGTATAACCAGGACCAGTTGCGTCAGCGCGTCGCGTTTGCCCTGCACCAGATTCTGGTGGTGTCCGGCATCAACCCGCTGAACCGCGGGAGCTGGATGACGATTTATCTCCAATCGCTCGACCGCCATGCGTTTGGAAACTATCGCACGCTGCTAACCGAGATCACGCTCAACCCGTCGATGGGTGAATACCTCGACATGCGCCTGAGCACGCGCACGAAT
>JANMVC010000602.1:0-8675 GCA_031392315.1 Pyrinomonadaceae bacterium
TGTCAGCGACCAGATGTCAGATGTCAGTAACAAGATGACGCGTGATGGCCACCAACGAAATCCGGCAGAACCGCCTGCGGTAGCGGGCGGGCCGGTATTAAGTATCTAATCCGATAACAAACAAACGGAACAAGTATGGACAATCTCAAAAACATGATTCGCGAAGTGCCTGACTTTCCCAAGCCAGGCATCAACTTTTACGACATCACCACCCTTCTGAAGCACCCCGACGGCTTGCGCAAGACCGTCGACGCGCTGGCAGCTGAGTATGAAGGTGAGAAGGTCGACACTGTGATCGGCGTCGAGGCGCGCGGTTTCATTTTCGCTCCCGCGCTTGCCTATCATCTCGGCGCAGGCTTCGTGCCGGTACGCAAACCGAAGAAGCTGCCCTCGGAATGCGTCTCGATTTCTTATGACCTCGAGTATGGCCAGGACACGCTGGAGATTCATCGCGACGCTGTGGGCAACGGCCATCGCGTAATTATCGCCGACGATCTGTTGGCAACCGGCGGCACTGCGAAAGCTGTCTGCGATTTGGTTGAAGGACTCGGCGGAACGGTAGTGGGTCTGGTGTTCGTAGTCGAACTCGAATTCCTCCCTGGCCGCGCCAAGCTGGATGGCTACGATGTGAGATCGTTGATCAAGTATCAGTCGTGAACGCGACTTGGTCATGCGCCAAATGAAAAAAAACAAAGAACCGGTAGTATTGACAGTCAACGGCAAAGCCGCCGTTGTGGTGCAGGATGCCGAGGGCTACCAAAGTCTGCTCGATTTCAAAGAGCGCGTGGAAACCACTGAGGTACTGCGCCAGCGGCTGGCTTCGCCCGGCCGCAAGAAAGGCCGAACAGCAGATGAGTTTTTTGCCGAGTTCTTCGCCGAGAATGGAATCTCTCCCTCAGTGCCAAACCTCAAAACGAGCAGCAGCGGGGCTGGACATGTTCAATGATGAACGCGAAGTGCATCAAGAGCCTGTCGAAATGGTAAACTGACGCCAGAGTTAGGAGGAGAGAATGCCGTTAGAAGTAGAAACAGTAGAAACGTTGGAAGCCGCTGCTTTGCACTTGCCAATCGGCGAACGCGCGAGACTGGTCGAGAGGCTCATAGCCACACTTGATGCCGACCCCGAAGTCGAGGAGGCTTGGGCCGCCGAAGTTGAGCGTCGACAGTCCGAAATTGAAAGTGGAGCGGTTTCGTTGCTGCCCGGGCCCGAAACACTAGCCAGGCTGAAAGCGGAGTTTCAATGAACTATTCGCTGCATCCGGAGGCGGAAGAAGACCTTCGGGACGCAGCGGTGTTTTATCGGAAGCGCGCTGGCAATAATCTCTCGCAATCCTTGTTGGCAGAGTTCGAACAATCCGTCAATATCCTCTTGCAGCATCCAGGACTGGGTTCACCATGGCGAGGTGGTGGCCGCCGTCGTTACCTCATGAAGCGTTTCCCGTACTCGCTCGTCTATACAGTCTCCGGCGAAGAAATTCGCATTTTGGCGGTCGCTCATCACAATCGTCGTCCCGGTTATTGGCGCGGAAGAAGGTAGTCGCCGTACGGTTAACTTCAATCAAGCGTGAACGGCGATTGAGAACGGCTACCATCTCATCGCAGATTTACAAATTATTTTGTGTGGCAAACGTGTGTGCAGTGTGGAAAAAGTGGTGCCCCCGGCGCGATTCCAACGCGCGACCTTCCGCTTAGGAGGCGGACGCTCTATGCAACTGAGCTACGGGAGCAGAAGCGGGTAAATAGTAAATGGTGCATAGTGAATGGTAAAGGCGACCGCCCAAAATGCTTGAGCGTAATCGCTTCCGATCAATGGCCTGAGTTGGAACTCCTATCACCTGAACCACCGGCCGCCCGCGCCAGCGGTTGATAGTCGAAGACGATGTTGCAAAACGCCTTGATGCCCACGTCGAGACGGCTGTCGTCGATGTAAAAGTCGGGCGTGTGGTGCGGCGCGGCGTCTCTGCGGTTTTTCCCCACAGGCATTCCACCTACATTGAAAAAGAACGCCGGCGCCCTCTGCCGGTAAAAAGAAAAGTCCTCAGCGCCTGTCACCCAATTCGACTCCAACAAATTTTCCTTGCCGGCTGCTTTTTCCAACGACGCCAGCGTTGCCTGAACCAACGCCGGCGTGTTGTAGGTGACCGGAGTCTTTATGTCAATCTTAACCTCAGCCGTCGCGCCCATGCTCTCGGCAATCTTCTGCGCAGTGATCTTTATTTTCTCGTGAACGACTTTTTGCATCTCCTCATCCAGTGTGCGAATCGTTCCCGACATCGTCATCTCTTCAGGAATAATATTCTCGCGCACGCCGCCATTGATTCTGCCAACGGTGATCACCACCGGTGCTTTCGTTAGTTCCGACTGACGCGACACGATGGTTTGCAGCCCGGTAATGATCTGGCTGGCTACGACGATCGGGTCAACTCCAGTCCAGGGCGTGGAGCCATGCGTCTGCTTGCCTTTCACTTTGATCGTAAACCAATCAGACGCCGCCATAAACGAGCCCGATCGCCATCTTATTTTTCCAATCTCTGTCAACGCATCGATATGAATCCCAAAGATCGCGTCGATCTTGGGATTGTCCATCACGCCTTCTTTGACCATCAACAGCGCGCCGCCTTCTTCACCGGCAGGCGGGCCTTCCTCGGCAGGCTGAAAAATGAAAACAACTGTGCCAGGGACTTTATCTTTCATCCGCGAAAGCACCGTCGCCGTTCCCAGCAGCATCGCCACGTGTGAATCGTGGCCGCACGCGTGCATCACACCCACCGGTTGCCCGTTGTATTCACTCTTTTCTTTCGACGCAAACGGAATATTGACTCGTTCGGTAACCGGCAGCCCGTCCATGTCGGCACGCAGCCCGATGGTCGCGCCGGGTTGGCCGCCTTTCAAGATTCCCACCACGCCGGTCTTGGCAACTTTCGTGCGCACTTCCAAACCAAGTTGCCGCAAATGCTTTTCAATAAACGCCGCGGTCTTGAACTCACGGTTGCCGAGTTCGGGAAACTGATGCAGGTGTCGGCGCAATTCGATGACTTGCGGCAACACTCGTTCGGCCTCGGCATTGATTGCCGCGCTCATGTCAGTCGCGAAGATGTTGTTTGCGGTAAACGAAAGAACGAACAGCGCGGTCAGAAGTTTTTTCATTTGGTTTGTCTCGGGTTGCGGGCTTGGGGTGTCGGTAAATCGTGGGAATAGTAAGGCGTCAGGCTGCTAACAGCAAACCAGTTCGCGCCCGGGGCGCTTGCAGGCAGGATGCCTGCGCTCCCAGCGCTCGTTGTCCGCTCCCAGCCTGGCGCTTGCGGCGCGACCGCGCGGCACGCGCAATGCCATGTTCACTACTACGGGCGCAGACGCTAACAGCGAGCGCCAAAACGGTGAGGAATGGACCACCGCGCAGTCATTTAGCCGCTGAGTTTTGCCACGGATGATGTCAGTGCTTCGTTAGCCCCTCCGGTCACCTGAACAACACGAGCAACGTCAGACAGTGCTTCGGCGCTGAAGTTAGAAGTGTGCCCGCTCGCCCCAATCCTCCACTAATCGAAATCTCAATAGAAATTTGCATGACAAATGTATTTTAGAATCCTGGCGTTGGCGCTCCTCTTAGTGACTTTCAATCTGTCGGTCAACAATCCGCAGGCCATTGCCAATGACGATTTGGCTGGACGAAGTGCGGGAAGCTGCGTTGTCGGGCGCACGGCGCCGCCCACTGGTTTTTGGACCTGGCCCGCAAACACGCGCGTCACAATCTATCTACGTGAACCGGACTTTTCCGAACGAGACCTTGCTGCTGTCAGAGTGGCCGTCGAAAATTGGGATGCGACTGCGATCGAAACTGGAACTAACGTGCGTTTCATTTTCGTCGGGCTCACCCGCGAGACGCGGACTGCACAGAACGAGATGACGATTATTCGCCAGGCGGTCTTCAATAAGAAACAGCGGCACAGGGCGCTGCTCGAAGCCCACAGTTTGCAGCAAGATTTGTTTATCGATTACGCGCTGATTCTGGTAGATCCAAGCGTGCAGAATGCGGGGTTGCTGACAAACGTGGTGGCGCATGAGATTGGACACAGCCTGGGTCTCTTGGACTGCTACGAGTGCAACACCAAGAGCACCGCGATGGGATTGCTGAAAGCCGGCGACGAGTCGAATGGGATTGAAGGGCCGACATCCTGCGACCGCCACGAGGTGAAGGCCGTCTACCTGGGGTTACGACCGAGGCCGCCGTTACTGGTGGGGCTGAAGAGAACGTAATTCCGCATTGCGCAAAGAGAAGTTGTCCAACCAAAGCCGGCCAAAGATCGGACAGGGCGAACCGCAAGGGCCACGCTGAAGTTTGATTTGAATCGCCTCGGCGTTTTCCGTCGTAGTGAAGTCAATTGTGTAGTTGCGCCAGCCGCCGCTGGTTTGTGGGAGCGCGCCCGACTGACCCAACACTTCACCGCTGGCCGCGTCGGATACAGTCACGATGGGCAAACCTGCGGAAACAATCTCCTCGGTGCGAACTGCGAATTGAAGTTGGTAGCGGGCTCCGGGCAAGACTGAAACCAGTTGGGAAACTACCGGTTGACTCGGCTCAGAAGCGCCGCTGAACGAGACCAGCAAGCTAAACTGTCCGCCAACGGGTTCCAACCGATCTAGAGTTAGAGCAACTTGGTAGGCATGGTTCCCCGCGCGCCAGCCGAAGCCGGGTTCGTCAAGATCGCTTTCCCCCTCAAAGCCGGGATCGAACATAGACGGGCCATCGGGATCCGTGGGATGCGCGATGACCCATAGCGAGTGTGCGTGTGCGAATTGTTTTGCGCCCAGCAACTCAATCAAAAACGCACGCCGCTCCGAGGCGATTTCGTTGCCCGCGTCAGTGCCGGCCGCTTTGAACATTGCTACGGCTTCTGCCGTCTTGCCGCGTTGCCTGAAATAGTCTGCCAGCACTCGATAGGTCTTGAGTGAGCGGGGAGCGGTGGCCCGCAACACGGACTCAACGTTGCCCCCAGAAAGCCTCCACGCGAGATCGATGAAGCCAGGTAACAGCGCGGGATTATTTTCACCCGCCATGCGCAACTCGCCGAAACCTTCCTCAGCGCGGCCTGCGCGCAATAGAAGATTCCCAAGCTGCCAGTGTGGCTTGGCATAATGTGGAGCGAGGGCCACCGCATAGGTCGCGGCAGCTACCGCGTTGGCGCTGTCGCCATTCAATTCGCGCGCGTGGGCCAGGGTGAGCCAGAAAGTGTAGTCGTCGGGCCGGAGCGAGACAGCCTGCGAATACTCGGCCACCGCGCTCTTGAAGTCGGCCTTCGCCTGGAGGACGCCGCCGCGTATCAGGTGGGTTTGCGCATCTCGTGGACTACGACTTACGGCTGCGTCGGCGGCACCGAGATGGCTCGTCCGCGCGGCGTAAGTGGAGAGGAGACTCGCATAGCCTGAGCGACCGGCGCTCCAAGTAAGGAACAACAGGATCAGAATCAGGCCCGCGCCGCGAACCAGGCGAAGAGTTGATCTGCTTTCGGATTTCCTGTTCGCTGGGATGTTATTCATTTGAATTGGATCAGGTTCATTGACCTAACAACACAAAGGCGTGCACTCCACTTTGGGATGCACGCCTTAAAAGCCAATCATCTTCATCGAAGTTATTGTGGCAGTGAGTTGCTGGGATTACTACCTGGGCTGACTACCGGGATGATTACCGCAGCCGGCGCTGCGAGAATAGCTGCAGTGGCCAACGTTCCCAAGCCTCCGGCCGCCTCCGCGGCCGCCACTCTTACTGACCCCGGATGGCAAACCCTCAACAAGCCTTCTGCCTTCGGATCTGTCTTGCTAACCGCATCTTTCGCAGTCTCGATTTCCCCCAGGACGCCCTTGTGCGCCTTCACCGTGACGCAGCCCCGCAGCAGCAGGACCTTGATGCTGCCAGGATGAAAAGTCAGAACGAGCTTCGAGTCTTGCTCAATTTCAACCGAGCCAAGATTACCCAGGCTGACGGTAGCGCCGATCCCTGCGGGCGTCTCGAGATTCGCGCCGCTAATAATTGTGGTTCCGGTGATTGACTCGGCACCGTTAACGCTGACTGCCTTGTTTCCCAGCGTCGTCAGAATTCCAACAGAGTCCTGCCCTTGCTGAACGCCTGCGCTCGTCGCTTCAGGCGCCATGAATCCAGCGCTGACGTAGATCTGAGATGTACAGAAGACTAGGAATAACGCGGTGATGCTGACTACGCGTTTGGCTTTCGAGTTCATGGAGTGGTTCGTCCTGGGGCTTCGTAACGGACGCTCGTAAGGATCACTGCCTTACCGCGACCCTGAGTATAGGCGCGCAACTCGGGAGGGGTCAATCATTTCGTTTTGCACGGTGGACCACTTACGTGCCGGAAAGTGTCACTCAAGTCCAGTCATCGCCGCCCTGGGCTTGAGCCAGCCATTGCAGTTCGTGCGTTTAGCGTTCGCGATTGCCGGGTGCAACCAGCACAATGGTCAGCAATACCGTTAGGACAAAGGCATTTATGGGAATGTGCAACCCAAAATCTACCAGGCTATGGACCGCAACCGTCAGGATGCCGGCGCAGGCGCCAAACTTTGCCGCGCGAGCATAGAGAACATTCCGCGAGGAACCTTCAACGCCTAGCTGCCAGTGCGCTGACCTGACAAAACTCACCGCGAACCAGATGCCGAGGGCCAGCGCAATCAGACCGCCGCTGGCCAACAACTCCAGAAAGTCGTTATGCGCTTCCTGCGGAGTAACTTCGCCTGAGGCAAGATGATATTTCGGAATCGCCACCGCATAGGCGCCGAAGCCAACTCCCGCGACCGGATGATCCTTAATCATCGCCCACGTCGCCCGCCAAATACTCTGTCGCAAACTCGACGCGTCAGCGGTCTTTTGATCAAGCTCAAGCGGCACAGTTTCCAATCGCCCGCCAAGCGGATCGCCGCCGACAAAAACTACGGTAGCGACTGCGCCGGCCAGCAACGCAGCGATCAGCACTCCGCGAACTGCGAACGTCCTGCTGGCACGCAACCACGGGCTCTCCAACGCTCCCGAGTTTTCTTTCGTTTTGGTCCGGGTGCCCAGGAGCAGCGCCAGAAATATCACCTGGCAGAGGAGACTAAGAATCCCGCCGCGCGAGTTTGACAAGATCAGCGCTGTCCACATCGGCACTGCGGCAACTGAGTAAATCACCAGCCGCTTCCCGGATACGCCTCGGCAAACGACAATTCCCAAGACAAGCCCAAGCGCCATCTCCATGAGAAAGGCAAAATGGTTGTAGTTAATAAACTGCGCGTAGCCGATCGCTGGTCGCAGGTAAGGAAGGAAGAAACCAACATCATGTTGACTCCTTTGACGCCAGATGCCGAACAACGCACTCCCGACGCCAATCACGAGAATGATTTCAACCAGGAATCGCAGGCGCCGCTGTGTGGAGGTGTGACGGACCAGCAACCAACCCAGCAAGGCGAGCGCAGTGAGGTGAACGGCAAAGAGCCAGGTTTGAAACGCATCGGCGCTGAGGGTCTTCCCCACACGGCCAATGCCAGGCAGATCTGAAGTGGACCAGGGAATCGTCTGCACTAAGGCAAAAGCGATTACTGCGAGGACTGGCAGCAGCACACTACGACTGAGCCGATTCATGTCATGCTCAGCTTCACTTTGTAGCATTCGCCCGATGACAGACAAAACTGCGAGCGAAAAAATCAGGCATTGGAAAAGTGCTTTCCACCACGGCTCCACTGAGCCGTAAGGGATAGCCGCGAGGAAGATGACGGCCATCAGAAAGTAGAACACCAGCGCGTCGATCGCAGATGAAGCTTTTCCTGTTTGGGACATCCCAGTCGCCGTTAGATCCTCCGGAGAGTGTTGATTAGTTGGCAAGCGGGCGAAATCTACCCGCAGCGCTGACAAGCTGTCAATGAAGTTGTGCAACGCGGATCTTTCGCGTGATCCACGAGCGGGACGACTGTGCCACTTTTGAATCCGACCCAGTACCCACTTCCACTCTGAGTTATTATCTGAAAACCTTCTTTGCTATTCTTACGTTTCAAACACTGATAGATTGAGCCCATCATTCAGAAAGGTCCTACGACAGCAAAATGTCTACAGCCACCGCGCCTTTACCGGCAAACATTCAACAAGCTCGCGAAAACCTCGACCTCTGGGTGCGCGAGGTGGTCCAGTGGCACTTCGATCCCGACACGGGCTGCCCATTCTGGTTAAACTACGCCGCCAAACTCGGTTGGGATCCTCGTAAAGAAATCCAAACTTATGACGACCTCGCGCGCCTCGGACCGTTTCAGGACGAATGGCTGCGCGGCGGGCCGGTCCGTCGCTGGGTGCCGAAGGGTTATCAAAATCGGCCGGTCTACACTTTTGAAACAGGCGGCAGCACGGGCGTGCCGAAATCTCGGATCAATATCGAAGATTTTCGTCTCGACTACGAAGCCTTTAGCCCCACCCTGCCAGACGAATTTTTTCCTAAAGGGTCTGATTGGTTATCGCTCGGCCCCACTGGGCCGCGGCGTTTGCGCCTGGCGGTCGAGCATCTGGCCCAGTTTCGCGCCGGCATCTGTTTCATGATCGATCTCGACCCGCGCTGGGTGATCAAGCTGTTGAAGATGGGCCAGCCGAAGATGGCCGAACAATACAAACAGCATGTCATCGAACAGGGCTTAACGCTGCTGCGCGCG
>JANMVC010000646.1:0-4789 GCA_031392315.1 Pyrinomonadaceae bacterium
TCAGGTTGTCTTCCACGTCGCCGGACGTGATGTTCTTACCATTGACGATGGCAAACACTCGTGCGCGCGCGGCGGCGGTCAGTGCTGGTGTTGCTGCGGTCAATATCTTCACGGTCGCCGCCGCACGCAGTTGGTCGGCGAACTTCTTGGCGGCATCTCGCTGACGCTGATCGGTGAGGTAACTGATGATGTCCTGCTTGGCTGCCGCAAACTCGGCGGTAATCTGCGCCTTGTTTTGATCGTAGAACGCGCGGGCGTCAGCTTCGGTGGGCGCGACTGTTTTCGCGACCACTTCGGCCTCTAACAGTTTCGTAGTATTCATTCCACGCTTTTTGGCTTCAGCTTCCAGCAGCAAAGAATTGATCTGAAGATCCACTTCGCGATTGCGCGCGTCGACCACCTCCTGCTGAAGCTCCTTAATGCGTTGTTGAGTTGCTTCAGTGATGTCTAATTTGGAAATCCGGATTCCGTTTACGGTGGCGAAGACCTCAGGAAGCGGTTTGTCTTCGCAGCCGCAGTCGGCCGGTTGACTAACCACCGCCGCACTTGGGCTGGGCGACGGTGTGGCGCGATTAACTTGCCCCTGCGCAGCGGAAGCCAGCACAAATCCGCATACGAATATCTGTAGGACAAACGTTTTCATCAAATCATTGTCTCCGAAATGGAACGATCTAAATTACGCCAGGGCTCGCGCAGCTTCTCTTGCGTAGTAGGTAAGAATGATGTCCGCGCCGGCGCGTTTGATGCTTAGGAGAGTTTCCATCATCACTCGCTGCTCATCGATCCAGCCTCGTTGCGCCGCGGCCTTGATCATCGCGTATTCACCGGACACATGATAAGCGGCGAGAGGAATGTCAAACTGATCGCGGATCATTCTCAACACATCCAGGTTCACCGTGGCAGGTTTCACCATCAGTACATCAGCACCCTCCGAATAGTCGAGTTCGGCCTCGCGCATCGCCTCGCGCACATTGGCGGCATCCATTTGATACGCGCGCCGGTCGCCAAAGGCAGGCGCACTGTCGGCCGCTTCGCGAAATGGCCCATAGAAAGCCGAAGCAAACTTGACTGCATAGGCCATGATCGGAATGTGTTCAAACCCAGCTTCGTCCAGAGCGTCGCGGATGGCGAGCACTTGTCCATCCATCATCGCCGACGGCGCCACCACGTCGGCGCCGGCTTCCGCCTGGCTGACTGCGATGCGTGCCAGAAGTTCCAGCGACGGATCATTTAGCACTTCATCATCGCGGACGACACCGCAGTGGCCGTGTGACGTGTATTCGCAGAGACAGGTGTCGGTCATGATCACAATATCCGGCGCGGCGCTACGAATTGATCTGACAGCCTGCTGCACTATTCCGTTTTCGTGGTAAGCACCGGAGCCAAACTCGTCTTTGGTTTCGGGCAGGCCGAAAAGCATGATGCCCTTCACGCCCATGTCGTAAGCGCGCGCAGCTTCGCCAGCGATTTCATCAACCGAGAGATTATGTACGCCCGGCATCGAGGCCACCTCGCGGCGAATGTTGCTGCCGGCGCAGGCAAAGAGCGGCAGGACAAAATCGTCGGGAGCCAGACGCGTTTCGCGCACGAGCGCGCGCAAGTTTTCGGTGCGGCGTAGACGGCGGGGGCGATGAAGAAGATCTGTCATGCGTTTCCTTTAGGAAGTTGTTTGGGAGCCTGAGAAAGAATGATACCTGCCGGCTGGTGTAACGCAAACTGTTAGTTTGCGTCTAAGATTCCACTCAATCATCCCACCTGCTGAGGCGCAAACTAGCAGTTTGCGTTACAACTCACCAACGATGATAAGCAGGATGCCCAGGTTTGACGGCGACAAATGTTCCGCGACAGGTGGCGCAAACCCTATCGTGCGCGATCAGTTCGCCTTCGACGATTGCTCGGTCACTGGTTGACTCGACTACGCGCGCGACAAGTTGAATTGGTTTGTCCGTTGGCGTGGGCCGCAGGAGTTTGATGGTGTAGTCGGCGGTGACTGTGCACGGCGGACTATCCAGGCCGTTTGATTTCATGAGATGCCAGGCCGCGGTCCAGTTGCAATGACAGTCGAGCACAGTGCCGATGATGCCACCGCTCAACATGCCCGGAAACGCTTCCTGATAAGTTTGTGCTTGAAACTCGGCGACAACCTCGCCGCCTCGCGCAAAACTGCGGATGTGCAAGCCCTTCTCGTTTGCCGGCCCACAGCCGAAGCAAGCGAGATTCGGCGCATAGGTTTCCTGGATGCTTTTTTCAGACATATTGAACTCCGGAAAGACAGGCGTTTAGAGTACAAGCTTCAGCTTGCCCCTGCGCGAAAAAAACCAACCTGAAGGTTGTACTCTGAACTGCCTGACTGTCGATCGCATTGCTCGAGTGTGAGACTATAATCTGGACTTGAACGTTTTCCAACTCAGATGATCTCGGAGGAAGCTCGGTGAAACAAATCAAAGCCGCTGTTGTTTTCGCAACTATTCTGTCGACCGTATTTCTATCTGGTGGCACTGGAACAAATGCTGCTCCGCAACACGGCTTCAGCGTCAAGCAATACGAAGCTTTTCATCACGTGCTGCATCCTTTGGAACACGATGCTTTACCCAAGGGGGACTTCAAGCGTATCAGGGCGAAGTCGGCGCAGTTGGTGTCGCGCGGTCGAGCTATCGTCAGGCTGGGTATTCCTGCCGGGACGAGCGATGAACAGAAGGCAGAGTTTGCGCAGGGTCTGGTGACCTTCAGTAAGGCGCTAACGAAATTCAGGGCCGACGCCAGGCGAGGCACAAACGCCCAACTGAAGACTTCGTACAGCGCCGTTCACGATCAATTCGAGATGCTGGCCGGCATGCTGCCGCGAAAGATGTGACGATCCACGAAATACACGAAACTTACGAAGAAGACTTAGAGTTGTTTGGTGTGCTTTCGTGGATCGTTCCCTTCCCGGTAATGACCGATTTCAGTTCTTAGGTGGCGCTTTGACGAGCACGGTCTTGCCGTCAATCGAGAGCAGCATCTCGCCGGACAGCGCCAGAATCCCTTGCCGGCCTTCAGCCACTAACCGATCGACCAGCTTGTAAAACTCGGGTGTGCCGAATTCGATTGTTCGATCGGGTGTCAAAGTCTTTTCCCGATCCAGCACGCTCGAATCTACCCAACGATTGTTGCGCCGGAAGAAAGCGCGGTCGGTGATCTGCTGTACGTTTGTGATTTCCACCCGCTCCATGTTCTGCGTCACGAAGAAATTGGACCGGTTGGCGCTGGATTGCGTTCGCTGAGTGGTCATGTTCATTCCTTGCGTCACGCCACCCATCCCGCTGCGGGTGTTCTGCGCGTTTTGCACTAACGAGTTGCGGGCTCGTTCGTTGAGTGCATCCCGTTGCGAGAAGTCAGTGCCATCGAGCGCGAGAAACGCCGTGTACTCAGTCAGCACGCCGTATTCGGTCGAGAGCCTGACAATCTCATCGATCAGTTCTTTCAACTTCGGATCTACTGCTGCGTTAGCGCTACCTCCAAAAGGTCCACCGGCCCTCACCGGCCCCACATGCGCCGCGTTGCGATTACCTCCGCGGGCCATCGACGCGTTATCAGCACCCGCTTCGCTAATCACTTCGATCAAGCGGGCAATCTTGCGGCTGGCCCACAGCCGCGGCACAAACGCATTGCGCGTAGTTGCCTTGTCTACATCGAATTTCAGATCAAACGTGCGCGGAGTGCCGAGGTAGTTACCGGAGATCCGGAAGTGGAGCGGTTCGTTATCCTGATACTGGCCCAGCAAGATAATCTGATCGCCTTCAAAGACATCGTTGAGTTCCGCGGGCAGCAGTTCACGAATAGCGCGGGTGGTCGCCATACCCTTAGCGTCGAGCGTGGCGAGTTGCGGATCAGCCAACACCGGACCCGAGAGCCTGCGGAAGACCTGCGCCACTTTTGTTTCCACGTCTTCGTTAGGAAAGACGAATGTGGCGGTCGCACGGGTGGCGTTTGCAATTGATGTGAGCAACGGAGCATTCACATCAAAGCCGACGCCAAAACTAAAGATGCGCCGCTTGTGTTTGTTCGCAGCGACCACATCGTTGCGGATTGCCGTTTCGCGCGTTTCGCCGGCAGTGGGCAAACCGTCCGTCAGAAAGATAGTCAGCGGCAGCATCTTGGCCGTCGGCGGTTGGTTCATCGCTTCGACCAGCGCATCGTGAATGTTGGTGCCGCCGTCAGCTTTCAGCCGATTGATGTACGCGCGCGCCTGACCGATGGTCTGCTTGTCCTTGATGACGGGGCGTTCAGCGAAGCGAGCGAGGCTGTCAGAATAGTCGATGATGTTGAAAGCCTCGCCGTCTTCCAGTCCTTCAACCACCTGCAGCGCGGCCGCGCGAGCCTGCTTAATTTTTTCACCCTGCATGCTGCCCGAGCGATCGATAACCAGCGTCACTTCGCGTTTGATTGTCGGGCCTTCGGTCCGTGCGCCCGCCGGCACACCGGCCAGCAACAGAAAATAGCCGCCGCCGATGCGCGGATCCGGATAGGCGAGCATCGACGCCGTCAGACCGTTGCCTTCGACCAGATAAGAGAGGCGGAACGGACCGGGCTCTAGTTTTTTCTCGCCGGCTACGCGCACCAAAGCCTGCTGCGCTGCGGGACGGTCGACGTTGATTTGGTGACTCGGCGAGTAGACAGCCGACATAGCTGATTTGGATTGAACGCGAACCGTGATCTTCCAAGGCGTTGCGGTCGCCTCAAACGATTCGCTGCGCGGGAGCAGGTAGTCCACGCGGTTGCCGTCGGCGCGCAGGATATGTTCATAGAC
>JANMVC010000697.1:0-1963 GCA_031392315.1 Pyrinomonadaceae bacterium
CATGCTATCGCGCCGTCAGCTGCAAGGCTTTGTTGGGCGCGGAGTGCAGAAAAAGTGATCGTTCCTTCCATGTTCTTCAATTGGCTAAACTACTTCGCAGCAGCGGAGGAATTGGTTTCATGCCGATGTGAGTCCGCAACCAATTCGCGCGGTCAATGAGAGGACGGAGGTCATTTAGTCCGTGTCCCGTGTCATACCATAGAACGAGTTTGGGCTCGCTCGCCGCATGCGCATACCGCTTCATCGCCGCTTCATTGAAGTATTGCTCAAAGCGAGCGAACTGAAACAGCAGAGGCGTTGGTGATGCATGAGGCACATAATTGATGGCGTCGAGCGGACTTACGATTTTGAAATAACTTTCCAGTTGTTCTTTGGGCGTGGATTGGCGAAAGCCTACATAATCAGGGTCCTCGCTCTCCATCAATATTGTCGCCTCAGCCGGCACGCCAGCCATTAGCACGACTGTTTTTAACCGCCGGTCAACCGCCGACAGAATCGCACCCCAATGGGCGCCGGAACTATGCCCCACATAAGCGATGCGGTTCGGATCAACATCGGAGCGCGCTAGCAGAACATCTATCCCTCGACGAAGATCAACCGCCGATTGAATATAATTGTCACGGACCGCTTGCGGCTCAGTACCGGGCGCGTTCCGACGCCAAGGCGCAGGACGAACGTTAAGATCGTCCACCAAAAGTGAAACAACACCAGCTCGCGCATATAGTATTGCCTCTGGAAGAAACTCCGTTCGAGTGCCGTATCCCCAATGACCGAAGACGACGCCTGCGAAGCGTCCCCTTCCAGTGGGTACGACGAGGTAGGCCGTAACGCGCCCGCTTTTCGGACTACCGTAGGTAATATCGTGTATGCGAACGCCGTTTCGGTTTATGACACCAACTTCTCTGACATCAAGCGGCGCGTCCTGGTCATAATCGAACATGCGCCGCAGTTCATTGATAGATTGGTTTTGCGGGAGGGCCGCTTCGCAACTCGCAACCACTAGAAGAAGTAGCCAGAAAATTCTTCTCATCTTACCCTCTACGTCTTGATTGATAGATAACTCGCTAGCGCCCAACATCCTAAGTATCTATCAGTACTGCCACATAATACCGGATACGGGGTAATATGCACGAACTATGAG
This sequence comes from Pyrinomonadaceae bacterium, assembly GCA_031392315.1. GTDB lineage: Bacteria > Acidobacteriota > Blastocatellia > Pyrinomonadales > Pyrinomonadaceae > PSRF01. Next base: position 1,142 of record JANMVC010000697.1, read on the forward strand.
TGAGCGCAAACTCCTCGATCAAGTACGTGATGAAGCGCGTCTCAGGCATTTGAGCCTGCGAACGGAAGGAACCTACTGCGGTTGGATCCGGAGGTTTATTCTGTTTCACGGGAAGCGGCACCCGCGAGAAATGAATGCCGCTGAAATTACCGCGTTTCTCACACATCTCGCCGTGGAGGGCCGGGTCGCGGCCTCGACCCAGAATCAGGCGCTGAACGCGCTGGTCTTCTTGTATCGGCACGTGCTGAAAATCGATCTCGAGCAGATTCGAGACGTAGTCCGCGCGCCGCAACGTCGCAAGTTGCCGGTGGTGCTCACGCGCGAAGAAACGGATGCGGTGCTGGCCCATCTCAGCCAGGAGCACCGGCTGCTGGCAAGTCTGCTTTACGGCTCCGGCTTACGCTTGATGGAAGCCGTGCGACTGCGGGTAAAGGATATCGATCTCGGGCGGGAGGAAATCCTTGTGCGCGAGGGAAAAGGCGAAAAGGATCGAGTAACCATGCTGCCGCACTCGATTCGCGCCGCCCTGGAAGTGCAACTCGACGCGGTGAAACATTTGCACAATCAGGATCTGAAGGCGGACCGAGGAGAAGTCTATTTACCGCACGCCCTGGCGAAGAAGTATCCGAACGCTGCGAAAGAGTTTGGCTGGCAGTACCTTTTTCCCGCGAGCAATCTTTCGCTTGATCCGCGCTCAACCAAGCAGCGCCGGCATCATGTTAGCGAACTCAATCTGCAGCGGGCGATCAAAAAGGCCGTGGTCAAGGCCGGCATTACTAAGAACGCGACCAGCCATTCGTTTCGTCATAGCTTTGCGACGCA